>JBHLQA010000467.1:0-2924 GCA_048885285.1 Candidatus Odinarchaeota archaeon | reverse complement strand
TTCCTGTCGTTAAAGATCGTAAGAATAAGCAATTAATTGGAATCATTACTCAAAGAGATATACGATTAGCAAGATTTGCGATGAGTCTTGATTCTCCAAACACTCTAGTTAAAGATTTAATGACTCTAGATCCCTTTGTTGTTAGAAAAAATGATACTTTAATCTATGTAATAGAGATGATGTTTGGGAAAAAAATACAAAGATTACCTGTTGTAAATGAAAATAATGAATTAGTTGGTTTGGTCATGCAAAATGAGATAATGCAAAAACTTCTCGAATATATGAAAAAGTAAGTGAAAATTTTAAATGTTTTAAGTTTACTAAGAAAATATAAAAAATATAAATTTTGGATAATTAATAAGATAAACATTACAAAACTGATTTATTGAAAAAAAAATGGCATTACCCCTACCTGGAACCCCAATTATCATTGATATTGGCTCTGCATATGTAAAAATTGGATTTTCTGGAGAACCAAGCCCTAGATTTGTGTTTCCTTGCATTACTGGGACAGAAAAATATAAATCTGTAATGGTTGATGTAAGTGCTCGAAGCATCTATGTAGGTAATGATGTATCTCGAATGCGTGGAGTACTTAAAATAAACCATCCATTAAGTCGTGGCGAAATAATGGACTGGGATAGTTATTATGAGCTCTTAAATTATATTTTTTATTCATTGCTTAGAATTGATAATCTTTCGCAGTATCCTGTATTCTATTGTGAACCTCCATTTATGCATAAAGAAACTAAAGAGTATATAGCTCGTGTATTTTTTGAAACTCATCAAGTTGGGAGTTTGGTGATGATGTCAACACCGTTACTTTCTTTATTTAGCGTTGGATTGACAACAGGATTAGTCATTGAAAGTGGAGATGGCTTAACTTGGGTTGCACCAATAATAAATGGACAAATTATTCAGCATGCAGTTCAAAAAATACCAATTGCTGGAATTGACGTGAATCAAAACTTCAAAAGTCTCTTAATGAGAGAAGGAACAAGTATTTCTTCCAGTGCTGCAGATGAGATAATCCAAGAGATAAAAGAAAAAAACTGTTATTTTGTCTTGGATTCAAATATATCTCCCAAAGCGGGAGAAATGTTTAGTGTTCCTATGCCTGATGGATCAACAATAAATGTGCCCACTTATATTCTTTATCAGGCACCAGAAGTTTTATTTAATCCAGGTATGTTAGGTTATGGAAATATAATGAATATACCTCAGGCTGTTATTGCGAGTTTACGTGTAATTGATAATCATTATTGGAATGAATTGCTTTCACATATAGTTTTTGCGGGAGGAAATCTTTCATATAGTGGTTTTCAAGAACGTTTCGAGTCTGAATTAGATCCTCTTCTATCTCAATTAGGTCCAATTCCTAAACCAGTAGCTCCTCTCTCAGCAGTCAAGAGTGAATTAATTAAACTTCAAAGTGTTGAAATCTCAAAAAAGAGAGAGGATACATGCCCCAAATGTGGTGCATTAATTAATCTTGATGATGGAAAAGAACTGTGTCCTTCGTGTGGTGGAGTATTAATTTTACCAGAAATAAGGATTGGAACACCAGATGCAACCAAACAAGGAAAAATACAATCCAATACATGTCCACATTGCAAAAAAGAAATACCTGAATCAGATTCACTTTTTTGTCCATATTGTGGAAAACCAATTGAATCTTTAGAAACAACAACATTACCAAAAAAAGAAATAGAGAAAACACCAGCACAAGAATTTTCAGAATTTATGGAGTCTGCTAATAAATTACTAAAATTTTTTATTCCTGACAATCTTCAGTACGCTGCTTTTAATGGAGCAGCAATTCTAGGAAGTTTACCTTCATTCCAGCAACTTTTTATAACATATGACCAGTTTAGAACGAATCCTAATCTTTTATACCGAGATATAAGTGAAATCCTTTAGTAAAATAACAAAAAACTCCTAATCTTTAGATAATTTCAAGATTAAATTATAAAAAATTAAAAATATACTTTATTTAGATTGAGCATATAGTTACTTTTTAATTTCAAGATAGATTTAAACAATTAAAATTTAACATTTCAGATTTAGGTATCATTTAATGAAGTATAAATATCGGAATATAATTATTTCATTATTTTTATTTTTAATAACTTTAAATTTAGTTCCGAGTGTATTAGGAAAAACACGTCAATCTTATTTAATTAGTTTTATTAAAAGTAATGAAATTGAGAGTAATGGCTTTACTAATGCATATGGTAATGATGATTTAATTTCTTTTGAAGCAACAGCTTATGCATTAGAGATATTAGAAAATTATGGAACTAGACCTCATGAAATTGAAGCTCTCCAAGATAATCTTGAGAATGAAATAAAAGAGATGTTTAGTTTAGATCAAGTAGATTTATTCGATTTATTTTATTTAATGAAATCACTAAATATTTTGGAATATGAAATTGATCTTAATTTAGAAAGTAAAATTCATCAGTATTTAAATGAAACTAAACAAATTGAGGGGGGATTTTCTTTCTCAAACAGCTCTAGCTTAGTTAGTTTAACTTCCACATATTATGCTATTCAAATATACTCATTAATCAATGAACCTATTCAAAATCTTTCAGTTCATAAAAATTGGATTTTATCTTGTAATAATACAGATGGAGGATATGGGGGAAATCAAAGTTTATCCTCTAATTTACTCAATACATATTTCGCAGTTTCATTATTAGATAAATTATGGAATATTACTGATCTAGTTAACATCAACCAAACATTATCCTATATAAAATCATTCTATATTAATGATTCAGTAGATATTGATAATTATGGAGGATATTTACCAGATGATACAGCAAGATATGCAATTTTAAGCAGTTCATATTTTTGCGTGAAATCAATATCCTTAATAGATCCTGGTGAAATAAATAAGGAAGATCGGAAGAGCACAC
>JBHLQA010000466.1:0-2952 GCA_048885285.1 Candidatus Odinarchaeota archaeon | reverse complement strand
TTTTTATTATGTAGGATTTTCCAGCTCTATTTTTCCCCTAATGAGATGATAGGCTTTTTTTTAAATGTGAGAATTGTCCTTTGTTAATATTAGATTTGTTTCAATATAATTTTAAAAAAGGTTCTTTCTTCTTGTTTAACCCCTTTTTTTAAGTCTCTTAGGGCAACCCTGTCATCGGTAAGATTTAAACAATATAATTCGTTTGATTTATACTAATTTAACCTTTTAATCCCTTTCCTCATAAAATACATAAATTTTTTTAAAATTCTTTAATAATTTTTAATAAAGTTAATAAAAGCAATTATTATACAAGTTACAAAAAAAAGAATAATTACAACTTTAAGGCATAATCAAAATGGAGATTAATGGAGTAGAGATTGAAAATACCTATTGTGAAGCTTTTGGATCCGTATTTACTCGAGTCTTAGTAACCGCAAAGAATAAAAAATGGGCAACAATAGCAGCACAGGAAGCAACTGGCTATGGAACATCAACAATTGGTTGCGATGCTGAAGCTGGAATTGATATATTTGTAAATGCAGAAAATACACCAGACAAACGTCCAGGTGTAATATTAATGTTTTTTAAGAACAAAAAAGATGAAATGAGTATGGTTTTAACTCATCGAATTGGTGAATGTATTTTAACCTGCCCTACGACTTCATGTTTTGATGCTCATAATGAATCTCTTGATGCTACTAAGGAATTTGAAATTAAGTCTGGTAATAATTTAAAATTCTTTGGTGATGGATTCCAAGAAGTGCTTGAAGGAGTTTATCCATTTGAGGTATTTAAAATTCCTGTTATGGGTGGTGAATTTATTGTTCAAAGCTCTTTTAAAGTGGGAAAAGGAATAGCTGGTGGTAATTTTTTAATTATCGGGAAAGATCAAAATTCTACATTAGAAGCTGCTGAAAAAGCTATTGATGCAATTAAAGATGTCCCTAATGTAATTGCGCCATTCCCTGGCGGTATTGTGCGATCTGGATCAAAAGTTGGATCCAAGTATAAATTTATGAGAGCTTCTACAAATGAAAAGTATTGTCCAACTTTAAAAGCAAAAATTGAGGATTCAGAATTAAAAGATGAAGATAATTGTGTATATGAGATTGTTCTTGATGGTGCTACAGAACAAGCAATTAAAAATGCTCTAAAATTGGGAATTGAAGCCGCAGTTACAGTTCCAGGGATAAATCGCATATCTGCAGGTAATTATGGAGGAAGTCTTGGTAAATTTCAATATAAACTTTATGACATTTTAGGTTAGAGAAAGAGATAAGAAATTAAAAAATGAGTATGAAATTATATTCATAAATTATAATTTTCTTTTTATTTTGCGTGTAGAACCCATATCTTGTTCCTCTTCTTTTTCATCCTTCAATTCTTCAGTTTCCTTATTCTTAGATTCGTCGTCAGGAACTTCAACTTTTACTTTTTTCTTTTTAATCGCTTTTTTAGATGGAATTGTTTTTTTATCAGTAGGTATCGGTTGACGTCCAATAAATTTAGATTTATAATATAGAACTATTATCCCAATACCAATTAATAATCCAATGCTTATTCCACTAAAAAACGCAATCCATGGAATATAATTACTTAAAACATCTGGAACGATTCTTATTCCTTGGGGAGCAATATTATAATCATCGATAAGACTAGTTACTGCTCCATCAGTATCTATCACATACATATACACTATCCATATTCCACTACTTAAATCTTGAGTCCTGATGGTAATCTCTGTATCATCTCCTATATACTCTCTTGTAATATTGAACCATTCACCATAATCATTTAGTAGAGCAACTTTTACAGCCGAAACACCATTCTCATCTGATACATTAAACGTAAAAACAAAATCACCACCATAAAATACAGAAATGCTCTCGTTCATAGATAATCCATTAATTTTATAACTGTGTATTTCAGGAGGCTTATTTTTTACCTCTACATAAGTTTCTTTCTTATCTTGTCCATAGTCTTCATCATCAGCATTGACAATGACTCTATACCTCCCAATTGGATAGCTTGCAGGAATCAAAAAAGAATGAGTAAAAAGATTATCCCCATTATGTTCCATAAACTCGCTAGTGGCAATATTGCCTTCAGAATTGTAAAGATCTGCATAAACTGTGAGATCATCGGTAGCTGTTTCTAAGTCAGTTATATTTACTGAAACTTCTAAATACTCTTCTCGAAAAACTTCCTGAGAAGAGAGAGTAATTTTGGAAGTAATAATTGGATCAGAATTTTTAACGTAGAATGGAAAATAAGCTGCTGCCTTTTTATCATTGGGTTCATCAGTCATATTTACTTTTAAATAATATATTGTATTTACTTGTTGGAAAGTCTCATTATCAATTAGAAGGGTAAAATAATTGACATTACTTTGAAGATTTAATAAGTTATTTTGCGAAGCTTCATCCATACTATCAACAATCGTAAGATCCCATTCAAATTCATAACTTTTGAAATTATGTACATCCACTTCTGCTATTAGTGTTTCGTTAATATGGTAGTATTCAAAAATAGGTTCATTATCAAATTTAAAGTCCACATAGCAATTCGATTCAATTGTGAAGTTAGTATAGGTTGTGTGATTATTCAATAGATCATTAGTATTATTGTAAATTAAAAAACTAACATTTTGGGGTCCAGTTGGGGTGTTGTATTTTGGTTTGTATTCATAGGTAAAATTACCATTACCCATAGAAGTCATATTATAATTTCTAATAGTGTTATTATGAAATTGTACTTGCATAAGTACATAATTAGCATAAGGAGAAACATTTGTTGTATTGATTGTAAAATTTACTGATTCAAATAATCGATAAATTGTAGAGGCATTTCGATATATGTCAGAATAACTTAAGGAAGTTGCTGATATTTTGGGATTAATAATTTCTTCTATTTCGTATTTCTCTTCATCAAATGTTTGAAAATTATTTACAG
>JBHLQA010000465.1:0-2964 GCA_048885285.1 Candidatus Odinarchaeota archaeon | reverse complement strand
TATAAGAACTAGATGATAAAAAAGGTTATAGTTCAGTTATAAAATCAAAATTTTTTAATCAAATTAGTAATTTAAAGATACTAATGAATGAAAATGTTATTTTCACATGGAGTGGCGGAAAAGATAGCGTATTAGCACTTTATGAATTGAGAGAAAATACCAATTATCGAATTGTGGCTTTACTTACGACAATTACAAGGGACTATGAACGAATTAGCATGCATGGGGTACGCGTTGAATTACTAGAACAACAAGCAAAATCTTTAGGATTACCCTTAGAAAAAATCTATATCTCGAAAAATGCATCTAATGAGGAGTATGAGAAAACAATGCAAGAAACTTTAATGAAATATAGCAATGCAGGAGTTAAATCTGTAGCTTTTGGAGATATTTTTTTGGAAGATTTAAGAAAATATCGTAAACAACAATTATCTAAAATAGGAATGAAAGGACTCTTTCCAATCTGGCAAATAGATACTAAAGAGTTAGCAGAGAGATTTATTGAATTGGGTTATAAAGCAATTATTACATGTATCGATTCAGAGGTTCTTGATAAAGAATTTGTGGGAAGATTGTATAATAAGGATTTTTTAAGAGATTTACCCCCGAATGTAGATCCTTGCGGAGAAAATGGAGAATTTCATTCCTTTGTGTTTAAAGGGCCAATTTTCCAAAAAACTATAGAATTTACTAAGGGGGAAATCGTTTTGAGAGATAATCGATTTTATTTTTGTGATTTAAATCCTATAGATTTTTCAAAATAATGATAAAAAATAGGGGTTTATTACATATTTTTAGAATCAAAAAGTATTAATTAAATTAGACCCTGGATTTTTACAATCCAAACTAAAATAATGAGTTCTGTATAGATTTATTAATTTTTTAATTTTTAAAGTTTTTTTCCTTTCTCAATTTTAAGGAGAACCTTTCCTTTTTTACCAGAACGATTAAAATGGACAATTACTTCTTTATAATCTTCTATTTTATAAATTGGTTCTACTTATGGTTCAATTGTTCCTTCTATCATGGATTTAAATAACTCTATCATGATTCTATTTTATCGTTCGCTCGAGGTGTTCTGATACCAATGAATTAACCAAAAACCCTTAATTATAGTTTCTTTAAAGATCATTTCGCTCATATCGATGGGAGTAATGTTATTACGGCTTAGCAGTCCATATATTATGAGTTTTTCGCTATTTTTAAGACATTTTAATACTGCAGCTCCTGTTTTTCCACCTACCGCATCTATACCTCCACCTGCCCCGTGTTTTGTTAATTTCTTAACTTGTTCAACCACATCCTTGTCTTTCGTGCAAATAATACTTTCTACACCAAGATTGAGTAAATCTTAAATAATATCGGCTTACCGACTATCGATATTGTAATTAAAAAAAAAATAAAAAGTTAAATATTCATTAAATAAGAAAGATTTTAATATATCGTGTTAACATTATTATTTTGTATTTATTTCCAATAACATAACATATAATGAAAAACTCAATTAACTTTTTCTTTAATTTTTAAATTAAAAATTAAATAACAGGAAAATAATATGAAGCATAAAAATTTCCAAAAAATAGTCCATTTATCAGTAGTTATGATGTTATTTATTCTTATTTCTTTAATAATTTATCAGGCAGATCTTAGTTCAAATAAGCATATGGTTTCAAAAGGGAAGGATGGTAGTGATGAAACTTTCGGGATTAAAGCCCCTAAAACATCAGATTACTTGTCTTTTAGTTCATTGGTTATAGATGATTCAGGAGGCCCTGGAAATGGAACATGGGCTTCAATTAATTCTACTTATGATTGGTGTAATGGGAAGGGAACAATAGCTGAACCCTATATTATAGAAAATATCACGATAAACGCTGGGGGAACTGGGAGTGGAATAACTATTAATAATTCACAATCCGTTTTTTTTATAATTAGAAACTGTACGGTGTATAATACAGGAAGTGGTGCTTCTAATGCTGGAATAACACTTGATCATACAAACAACGGTATTATTACTTTAAATAATATTCATGATAACACACGTGGGATATATTTAGATAGTTATTGTGAAGATAACATCATTTCAAATAATACATTGGATGATAATTATTATGGAATTGAATTATATAGTAATGATATTAACAATTCCATCTGCAATAATACCATCCTTGGAAGTAATGAGGGGATAGGTATTCATTATCAAAGTAGAGATAACTATATTTATAATAATGTAATAAATGAGACAACAGGAAGCAATGGCATATATCTAGACAACGTTAATGATAATGAAGTAGTAGAAAATAAAATATATAATTATGATTATGGAATACGTCCATCTTATTCAGAGAGAATAATCATATCTGGAAATCAAATGATAAAATGTGGCGTGTTTCTATTCTCGAATTACTTAAGCGATCTTAATTCCCAAATAATACATACGAATAATACTGTGAATGGAAAACCAGTTTATTATTATGTAGATAAAAACAATTTAGATGCTATGAATTTTTCTAACGCTGGTCAAATAATTCTAGTAAATTGTCAAGATTCTATTGTTAATAACTTAAATTTATCTGATACATCAACAGGTTTAGGATTGTATTCTTGCGACAATATTACTGTATCAAATTGCTCGATGTCTTATAATACTTATGGGACTTATTTAGGAATTTCTTCTGCTAATATTACTATATTCAATAATACCTTAATAAATAGTTATTATGGTCTTTATTTACTATCATCAAATGAACATAATATTATTGAAAATAATACAATCAGTTATAATAATCGGGGGATTTCGCTTAATTTTTATTGTAATTACAATAATATAACTAACAATACCCTAAGATTTAATGCATTTGGTATTTCTTTAACCGGTCATAGTAATAATAACACAATTATTGAAAACTTTATTTCAAATAGCACCAGTCGTGGAATTCATGTAGCGAATAGTAATAATAATTC
>JBHLQA010000464.1:0-2981 GCA_048885285.1 Candidatus Odinarchaeota archaeon | reverse complement strand
GACAAAATTGAAAAACTATCTACTGGATTAGGATTTATCATGGGGGAGTCTTGGATGGGAGAAAGTCCATATGGAGCTCAAGGCTTTATTGATGGATTTGATGAATTGAATTTTTCTAGAATAGCTAAATTGGATTCTATTAATGGTGCTTATATTTGTCCCGTTATAGCTGTTATTAAATTACCTAAATATATAGAAGACGCCGCGAGAAATTTCTTTTGGTTTAGAACCTATAAAAATCATTTTTATCAAGTACTACGTCTGCTTCCTTCAAATATAAGATTATATTTTGAATCATCTAATGTAATTGCTAATCCAGGTTCCATTTTTAAATTATTTGAAATTGATAATACAGATAAAGCGCAAATTTTTGAATTAAATTTTATCAAAAGTGGAATTGCTTTGTTAACACTTTATACTCGTTCTGCAATAATTGAGGGAAATCAAGTTAAAGGTATTTATTATCAAGATGTATGGTTAGATAAAGATTGTGTAGTAGCTCCAGATGGAACAATACATTTCGCTGATATTGAAGGTTTTATTTGGAAAAAAGTATCTATTGATAAATATATTGAAACTCAGAAAAAAGAATGGCAAAAACTAGTTTATGAGTTCCTATATGCTCTGGTTCAAATCGACTCATATCGTCATTTATTAGAAGAACGTCAAATTTTTTGGTCAAAACAGAGAGAAGAGTTAGTATTAATGATTTCTGAAGCTTTAAATAGAGATTTTTTTACTTATGTGGAAAATAAAAAAGGTAATTTAAAAATTATCATAGAGGGAAAAGATATGCCCTCAGTTGATATACCAATATTAGAGAAGGTGCATTAAATTTGAGATGTGAAAGAGTTTTAGAGATATTAAATTCTATAAAAAATAAAAAGGATATAATGACTTCCTATGAAGAAATCTCTGAATTAATTGAATTTCATTTAATTTCTGAATTCAAAACTGTTATCCCAAAGATTTCACGAAAAAATGATTTATTAGATTTGAGAAAAAATTATTTGAAGATGTCTAATGATATAAGAAAAGCATATCAAAACTTAGTAACTCTAGAGGGTGATTATAATCATTTATCGACTATAAACCGATTTTTATCCTATTTGAAAATTGGAAGAGGTGCTCGATTAAAGAAGGATATATTAGATTTAGAGCAATTCATACAAAATAAAGAAAATGATCTTAAAAAATTGAAGACAGATTTATTAAATCTCAATATTGAAATTGAGTCTTATGAAAGAGCAGTGAAAGTTAATGGAATTAGAGTCATTCTTACTCCCATAGGTGAAACAATGATTGATGAAATAGAATCTCGTAGGAGATTCTATTCCCGAGAACTTAAAGAGTTAATTATTATTTTAAATAAATTAGATGATACTTTCAATATGTTAATTAACAACATTGGAAATATAATGAAAAGCAACACTTTTTCAGCAGTATGGGCTTTATATCTTCTTAATACTGATATGTTGAATCTGATAACAATTATGAATAAAATTACATTAAGAGAACCTAATTACAATAATGCGCAAAAAAGAATGATGAAATTATCATTTTATCTCATGAATCATCCCGAAATTAATATTGGAGATAGTTACACAGATGCTAAAATTATCGAAAATAAATTAAAAAATCAGTATCCTGAAAATGAACATAAGATGGTATTTCATGAAGTCCTCAATAATGCTAAGATATCAACTCATAAAATTAGAACAGCTATCTCGCTATTAGGTAAATTATTTACAGTATGGGAATCTAAAAGTGAGGTTAATAAAAAGGAAATTAATCAATATTATGATAATCTTAGAATTTTTATAGATTTCCAAAGAGATTTACCAATGATTGGAAAAAAAACAATTCTCTATTCACATTTAAAGCAAGATATAGATGAAGAAATGACATTTGTATTGTTTCTTTTATCATTTTCTACTAAATTAGATTCTTATAATTATTTTCATAAGCTTATTGAAGATCTTCCCGAAGGTGATAAATTTTTTTCAGCAATATCTTCATTGTTCCCTTGGGATCCAGAAGAAACGTGGAGAGTATTATTAAGGGCACAATCGAATATATTGAAAGCCCAAAGTGCAAAATTTATTCCAGAATTAATGGAGTATGCCATCTTAATGTGCTTAAATCCCAATATATTAATAATTGAAAATAATATCGCTAAGGAACAATTGGATAAATGGAAATTCTTAATAATTCCTACTATACATCTTAGTATATATTCTTTCTTTGAAAAGGATTTAGAATCTTATATAAGGAGAAGACCTTTAGCTTATATAATAGCACCAAGATATTATCATCATTCAATGCTTCACTATCATGCTATTGGTTAAATCAAACTCTCCTTATAAGATTCTTATCAATTGAATCTTTAAAAGAATCATAAAAAAGAGAGGAATATTTTTGAAAAAAATCTTTTTTTGTGGTCATTACAAACTTCTTTTCTTTTTCTTCTATTTTTCCACTTGACCAAAAAATAGAACCATTAATATCAAAATCAAATTCATTTTGCCTTTTTGCAATTTTACCTGCTTTTATAACGTACTCAATATTAGATAAAGCTTTTTTTAACTCTTCATAATTTTGAGAGATATCAATATCATCTATATTAATATTTAGGATATTAAAATCAGCATCAGCACCTAAACCAAGATTTCCCTTAATATTTGCTAATCCTAAAGATTTTGCGGGACTCGCTCTTGTTAAATAAATAAATTCAAAAAAGTTTAATTCTTTACTGTTATGAGCTAAAGGATTATTTTTTAAGAAATTATTGTTCATACCCTTCATGAAACTCTCACGAGCATCTTTACTTACTAACCATGTTGCTATTTCAGGAATATCTGAAATATTCGCATAATTAGGAAAATTTAATGAAAGACTAACCTGGAATTTATTATTAACATTTAAAGCTAAATCAAGGGCATTTGCCCATAAATTACATATAATATGATTATCTTTTTCTA
>JBHLQA010000463.1:0-3002 GCA_048885285.1 Candidatus Odinarchaeota archaeon | reverse complement strand
AGTATGTTATTGAAGTTCGTTTAAAAAAAATAAAAAAATAAGAATCCTTGAAAAATTAACTTATTTTTATAGATCTTACCCTTTTTTCTTTTTAGTAGAATTAATTATTCCGCTTCTAATAAAAGGAAAAAAAAAAGATTATTTCTTATGAAGAGGATCATTTTCTTGTAGGACACGTCTCTGAACTTTTCCCATAGCATCTTTAGGGACCTCATTAATAAATTCAATAATAGCTGGGCATTTCCATTTGGTCATATTCTTTTCTGTCCAAGCAATTAATTCTTCTTCAGTAATTTTGCCTCTATATTCAGATTTTAAAGCAACCCATGCTTTTGTGATTTCACCAACCTTACCTTTAGGATCTGGTAATCCTGCAACCGCAGCTTCTGATACAGCTTCATGACTCATTAGCATTGTTTCTACTTCAGCTGGAAATACTGAATGTCCTGCAACTTTAATTAATTGTTTCTTTCTGTCTCTTATAGCTATAGTTCCATCATCATTCATAAAGCCAATATCTCCAGTTAAAAGCCATAATCGACCATCCCATTCTTTTATTGTATCAGATGTTTCTTCTGGTTGGTCTAAATATTCTTTCATAACTTGTGGACCACAAACGCAAATTTCTCCAGTATGTTCTTCTCCATATTTTGATCCTGGTAAACCATCTGCTATAGGCCCTTTCTCAAATTCTTCAACATCAAATATACCCCAATCTGTACCTGTAAATGGCATCCCTATTGTACCTACTGGACTTTCACCAAATAAATTACCTGCACTTACTACTGGACTTGCTTCTGAAAGTCCATATCCCTCTACAATTCTTCCTTGAGTATTTTCTTGAAATGATTTCTGTACAGGAGCATGCAAGGGTCCTGCACCTGAAATACACAATCTAAGTCTTCCCATCAACTTTGGAAATTTCTCTAAATTTGGAAAGTCAGCTATTCTCTTGAATAGTATTTCAGCACCTGCATAAAAAAGACCTTTTGGAGCTTCAATATGAGTAATTTCTTTTAAGAATTCATCAGTTGGCGGTGGTCGTGGAAAGAGCATCATCCATCCCCCCAAACCTATAGAAACATTCATAACTGTTGTCATTGCAAATGAATGATATAATGGAATCGCTCCAATATCCCCTACACCAGGGTCTTCTCCCCCAACCCATAAAACACATTGTTTTGCGTTAGAAACTAGGTTAAAGTGGGTTAGAACCGTTGCCTTAGGGACTCCAGTAGTTCCCCCTGTCATAATACACGTAGCGGTATGTTCAGTAGGATCAAATTCTACTTTGGGAAGATCAGGCTCTGATTCAAGGAGATCCAACAAGTTTATTGCACTGGGAAAATCAACCTTTCCCTTAGGAATCTTACCCAACATTTTTCCTAATGTTTTTTTTATTCCTGATAACCCTGTAGCTAAATCGGCTATATTTGTATAAATGACCATCTCAATATTAGTTCTATTTATGATCGGGCGTGCTAATTCTCCATATAATGCATCTAAAGTAATTAAAACCTTTGAATTCGTCATTTTCAGTTGATGTAGTACTTCCAAAGGTTTGTAAGTAGGATTAATACCAGTTCCAATGGCTCCTAATTTTACTGTTGCATAAAAAC
This sequence comes from Candidatus Odinarchaeota archaeon, assembly GCA_048885285.1. GTDB lineage: Archaea > Asgardarchaeota > Lokiarchaeia > Sigyniarchaeales > SOKP01 > Loki-b32. Next base: position 1,383 of record JBHLQA010000463.1, on the reverse strand, counting down.
AAATTACATATTGAAAGCAATTTGGCATTAAAAATGCAACAACATCTCCTTTTTTCACACCTAATTTGTGGAGAGATGTTGCTAAAGAATCAATAGCTAATCCAGCTTGCTCATAAGTCATCCAAGATTCAATAAACCACATCATTCTTTCATTAGCATATTTCTTGCGTTGGATTTCAAAAAAATCCCCTAAAGAAAGGTTCTCGAATGTAGTATTTTTTGGAGTTTCTTTTGGCCACCATTTTTTAAACCATGCCTTTTCTTCATTTACTTGCCATTCTGCCATTCTTTTCACCTTTTAAGTTGTTTTAATAGAGATTTCAAATTTTTATTAATAATTTTAAATATTAAAATTAATTTCTTTAAATTTTAAAATTTTATAAAAGTTAAGTTTATACTTTATTTACTAAAAATTTCAATAAGAATTTTACCAAAAATTATTTATAGGAATACTATTTCATATAAATCTCTTAAATTTGAGATTATCTTCCATGGAGTTATTCCTAAATTGTCTTTTTTAGGGTTTTTACCTACTTTTTTTGAAAAATAATCATTACCAGTTAAAATTCTTTTTATTTTTTGACGCTGAATTAAGATTGGTTTAATACCTGCCTTTGTAGCACCTTCAATATCTTCACTACTATCACCTATGAAAACAACCTCCTCAGGTATTAAGCCAACTTTTTTAAGTGTAATGTGAAAAATCTTTGGATTAGGTTTTTTGACTCCAAGTTCTCCTGAAATCGCTATAAATTTGAAATATTTAGTAATTTGATATTTAGATAAAACTGTATAGATTGATGGTTGATGATCAAAATTAGTAACCAAGGCTAAGGTTTTTTTATCTTTTAAATCATCTAATATCGGAATTGTTTCTGGGTCAATTATCACATGTTTAAGCCACGCATTAACAGTGGCATCAGCAATTTCTTTAATTTCAGATTTTTCTAGTTTCACATTTAAATCGATTGCCAAAGTATTTATCCTATTTTCATAAACAGTTATATCTTCTTGATTTTTTGTTGGTTCTGGTCTATCAAAAAATTCTTTACATGCATTTGAAAATTCCTTTTCAGTCAAATCTAATCCATGACTTTTCATAAATTTATAAAAAGTATTAAACCAGTTCTCCCATGCTTTCTTGTTATTTTTAGGCACTAATAATGTCCCATAAAGATCGAAAAAAACTCCTTTAAACACCATATTCTCAATTTAGCCTAAATTAATTAAATTCTTTAGAGAACTCTGATTTTTTAAATTATGTAAAATATAATAACAAAAATTAAATGATAAAAATAATTCGAAATACTTAGAATTTGAAAAATTAAGAAGTATGGGAAAAATGACGTGCATTCATGGTTTAGATGAAATAAATTGTCCTAC
>JBHLQA010000462.1:0-3013 GCA_048885285.1 Candidatus Odinarchaeota archaeon | reverse complement strand
AAATTCTGACATGAATCGCATTAAAGAAGTTTTCTACGTGAATGGTGGACATACCACCGCCACCACCTAAACCGGTGCTTCCTTCAGAGAAACCTCCTTCAACGGTTTTAACAAGTTCGCCGCCACGATCAAATAGGACGGCAATAAAATTTAATAAAAACACTAAAATTAGAACTATGATAATTACCAACATGAATTTTTTTAACCTATTTTATTGTATAATGAAATCATAAAACAAAATTGTCAATTTGTAATTAATTTTTATAGTTTTTAGTGATCTAAAACAAATTTTTCAATATTTTTTATAATTTCAATAAACTAATTTTATTTAAAATCAATTAAATTTATTTCTTACTTTAATATTATTATATAAAACCCAAGGTAGTTCACAATGGTTGAAAAAGAAGAAGAAAATTTAAGTAAAGAAGAACAAGAACTATTCTATGAAGTATTATTTAAAAGAATATTAGACATAATGAGAAATCCTGAGATAGAATTAGATCCTTTTGGAGAAATGTTAAATAGGCTTAGTATATTAGCAGGTATTTTTAGTTTCAGAGCTATGGTTTCTCTAATTCCTGAATTAGTTGCCTTTGCTATTAGATATGGAATGGAAGTAGAAAAAGCATATGAACAAGAACAATTAACTCTAGAAGAAGATATACAAGGATTTGATGAGGAAGGACAAGAAAAGCGTATTTCAAGGATTCAAAAAGATGTTGATAAGCTAAATATCTATCTATAAATTCAAACTTTATTTTAATCCTTTTTTATATATCTGCAAAAACGGAGATTACTAAAAAATAGAAAAAAAATTTGAGTATTATTTTAAAAAATTAACTATATTTACTTTTAAAATCCTTTAACTTATTCATTACATCATCATATAATGACCCTACGATAATCTTCTCGCCAAGAGCTTTCAATTCTTTTGCAAATGCGATTATTTGATGTAGAACTGGACCTGGTGGAAATTCATCTTTTCTCCTCTCCAGTAAACTTCCAAAAACTTCTCCTGTTGGAGCACGATCTATAGCTTTATATAAATCGATAAAAAGATCATGTAATTTACCCGCTTGAGAGTCGGCTACATGGGCTTTTGGTGTTTCTGTACCTGCTGTAGGTGCTCCTGAAGTACTTGAGGTTTCACCTCCGCCTCTACCTAAAACTATAATAACAGGTTCAGATCGAGGATAATCACCAGAACCAGAACAATTATAATTAATACTAACAGAAGAACCTCCTTTTATCTCAACAACCTTTACATGAAGTTCTGATAAAGCACCAACTTGCACCACTTCATGAGTTGCACCTTCGGGAGGTGTAAATTCAGTTAAGCTAAAACCAGTAGGGATAATATCCTTAACTAGAACATTCTCTAATTCTACATCTCCTTTATTTTGGACTCTTACACCAATACTAAATTCTCCTTCAGTAAGGCCAGGTTTAATACTTTTAAGTGTTTTCAATTTTCGTTTGACATATTTTACTTTCAATTCTGGTTCCTCATCAGGTAATCTAACAAAAGAAGGCCCTTCTACAGGAGAATTAACCTCAATTTTAACAGGAGTCATATATTTTGTTTCGGTTGGTGGTCTAGGATTTCTTGCTAATAGTGGATAGGAAATAACCAGTTGTTTCCCTGTAAGAAATTCATTCGCGAGATTGAATAATTCAACAAAAATCTGATGCTTTTTAGAAAAATCTTGATCACTCGGATCAATTAATATTTTCTGGACATATTCTTCCCTTGAACTAATATCAATTCCTTCTAACTCTATTTTCACATCTTTAACTAAAGGGGGAATAAAATCTGGTGGGAGTTCATCTGATAAGAAAAATTTATCTATATTTGAGGATCCATCATTTACAATCATATTAATTATTGACATATCTGTATTAGCATAAGCATCTACTTCTGGAGGATTTATGGCTTTGTCAATAGTAGCACTTAATATATGATAAACTGTAGATTCTTTAATGATTTCACCAATAACTCTTGGAATAACTACAAACAATGGTGTAAATCCAATTTCAGAACTAAGTTCTGGTACATCTTTAGCTTCAACCTGAAAATTAAAATCCCAAGATTCATCAGGATTTAGGACTCTATCAGGAGTTTGAGACACTACTGTTTCAACTCCTGTTGCTATTGTTTGAGATACCTTTACATCTTCGAGTTTCACTTGAAAACTAGACTCATTAATGAATTCAACATTACAATCCCACATACCAGGTTGAGAGCCCTCGTCCCTATCTATTCCACTCATCGAATCTGTAAGTCCTCTTATTTCAGGATTCATCAATGTTAATTTATAATTATTAATCAAGTAATTCACGGATAAACTTCCTAGCTCTTGAGAGCCTAATTCTTTTATATTCACTGTAAAAAAAATCTCAAGTTCTGCTTTATTTTCAGCATCTAGAGACGTTAACTCCCAAGAAAGTATTCGCTTACCATCTTCTCCCTTCAAAGATGCATCACCAACAGACGGACTTCTCATTTCAATTTCTTGAATAAATGCTGGCAGTTCCCTTTTAACTTTTATATCTAGAACCGGTAAATTCAAAGGATTTGTAAGAATAAGTTTTAAACTGCATTTATTATCATACTTGTAGAGAAATGCATTGTTTACTTTACCAGAATCAGATTTATCAGTATCAAAAATTTCTTGGATTTTTATAGAAGGATTTTTAAGATCTTTTATTTCATATTTTTGAGAAAAATCTTGAGCAGGATTTAGTGTTCCAACATTAAGTTCTTTTGAATCTAAAGATGTATTTACATTCTCTTTAACATTACATATTAAATTCCATAATCTACTTCTTTGAGTTGGATTTTTCACGAGCAACGTTCCATTGCCTGAAATTTCTTTAATATTTTGTGACCCATCGAGAACAATGTGTTCCTCATCAGTAATATCTATAACTATAAGATTTTCTGACATTCGATACTCTTCTCATATTTTTATAATTTAGATTAAGATAAATTTTATACAAATTTTGTTATCAA
>JBHLQA010000461.1:0-3016 GCA_048885285.1 Candidatus Odinarchaeota archaeon | reverse complement strand
TTTTGTTGTGCTTCTTGTGGATATGCTGCTGCGGATGATGCTGGGCTTAAGAAAATTTCCTATACTCCAAATATTTTCATCATAAGAGTGCCTTGTACGGGTCGTATTGATACAAATTTTATTATTAAATCATTTGAACTCGGTTTCGATGGAGTTATGATAATTGGTTGCAGACAAGATGCTTGTCGATATATAGATGGAGTAAAAAAGATAGAAAACAAAATTGGACTATTAACAAATGTTATAGCTACAAAGTATAAAGATCGAATAATCCTTGAACATTTAAATGCTGTTGAAGGACATAAATTTGCCGAGATTGCAAATAAATTCTATAATAACTTACTGGAGGAAATAAAATATGAAGCCTAGATTCAATATAACTTCTCTAACCTCATGTACAGGATGCATATCAACTCTTATGTCTTTAGACATTTTTCCTCAATTTCTCGAAAGAACAAAAATAAATTATTTTCCCTTTATTTTAGATGCAGATGACATTGAAAATTGCGAAATTGCACTTGTAGAAGGATGTGTTTCTGAAGAAGGACAAATATCTCTTATTAGAAAAATAAGAAAAAGTGCTAAAAAAGTAATTGCTTTAGGAACTTGCGCCTGCTTTGGTGGAATTTTAAGTCTTTCCAATTCGAAAAAAGCAGAGCCTCTATCTAATCATATTGAAATTGATGGTATGATTCCTGGTTGTCCTCCTCCATCTAAATTTTTTGGAAATTGTTTAATCAACTTGGTTGGAAATAAAGATATAATTTTATCCGAAAAGAATATGTGCGCAAATTGCCCAATAAGAGAAAATCTAGAAATTAATTCTAATATAAATATAACTAAAATAAATCCTAATCCTGAAGAAATTAGATTAGGTGAAGAAAACTCTAAATGTTTTTTAAATAATGGTATTTTATGTTTAGGACCAATAACTCGTGAAGGTTGCGAATATAAATGTATAAAAATGGGGCTCCCATGCGAAGGATGTATGGGACCTGTATCAAAAGATTTTACATCTAATGTTGTAAATTATTTGAGTTTAATAGAACTTTCTCAAGAATTAAAAAATTATACTGGAATTTTTTATCGATTTTCGAGACCAAGAATTAATAGGTAAAATTATTGCTTAAAATTGTAAATGTTTGTACGCGTGTTGAAGGTCATGGAGAAGTTAAAATTATGCTTCAAAATGATGAAGTATCCTCAGCAAATTTTGATTTTCCAGTTTATCGGGGATTTGAAAAATTTCTAATAGGTAAAAAGCTACTAGATATTCCTAAATTTGTATCTCGAATATGCGGTTTATGTTATGCTTCCCAAGCAATTGCAAGTTGCAAAACATTAGAAAATATTTACAATATAGAAATTTCAGAACAAAGCATTAATTTAAGACGCCTTTTAATGGCTGCGGAATTAATAAAATCTCATTCTATGAATTTTTTCTTTCAGACTATGCCAGATCTTTTAAAAATTTTTAAAATTACTCAAAAAACTTTATCTCCATATGAATTAATCAAATTTAATCCTCAATTAACGTCAAATTTATATGATTTAATTAAATTTGGAAGTGAAATAAATGAGTTATTTGGTGGTAGATCTGTTCACTTAATTTCAATCATTCCTGGAGGAGTAATTTATTCTCCTTCTCGAAAATTAATTTCATTATCTCAAAAATATTTTCAAAAATCTTTAACTATTATAGAATGGATCATCGAAGAATTTATCCATTTATTTGCTGATAAGACTCCTCCAAGAGAATTTAATTTACCGGATTTCATTTGTCTAGCGCAAAATAATCATGGCATTTATGATCGATATTCTGGCTCATTAAGACTTAAAGAAGAAGACAAGAACTTAATAGAATTTGAAGCCCAAAACTTCTCTACCTATTTTAGTAAAGAGATAAATCTACGAGGCATTGATTTTTATTTCGAAAATAAAAAGAATGTAATGGTTGGACCTTTCTCACGTTATAATCTTGTTGAAAACTATGAATTTGATCAAATCGATACTTATATTGAATACTTTAAAAAATCATGGAAAAAGAATTTACTATTCATTAATTTTTTAAGATTACTAGAAATATATATTGAATCTTATAAAAGTATTCAAATATTGGAGGACCCTTCATTAAACGTTAAGAAGAATCTTCCTTCTCTAGATGCTATTAAGAAGAATGAGGGTATTGGTGTTATTGAAGCCCCAAGGGGGACTTTAATTCATAATTATCATTTAAATAAAAATAGTAATATTGATGGAATAAAACTATTTATTGCTACTGAGTTTAATATTCCACTTCTTAATCAAATGATAACTAAATATGCTCAAGAACTATTCGACAAAACTGGTGATATTAAATTAGTAGAAAAAGAAATACAGATGATAATTAGAGCATTTGATCCTTGTATTTCATGTGCTACCCATTAAGTTTATAATGTTAGAATTTAAATTAACTCAATGTTATGAAAAATTAAGGAAAAAGATTTATCATTATAGTTGGAAGGGGATGAATGAAGATAAAAAATTATACTGAAAAAATAAAGTATGCGACTATAATCATACTTTTAATTATTTCATCCATAATGAATTATTTTTTTCAAATAATTTTAGAAATCAACATCTTTTTTTCACATTTTTTCTATATTCCAACAATTTTAGCTTGTTTCTGGTGGAAAAAGTATGGTTTATTTATCCCTATATATTTAGCACTCTCACTAATTTTATTTCCCTTCTTTTTTGGTATAATTATTGATTATTTACAGAACTTAGAACAAATTTTTCGTGCTATATTGATTATAATTGTTGGTATATTGTTTTTAATATAGAGTGTTTTAGACATTATTTTTACTAGTCAATACATTTCGCTGCAATTTCTTATGGGAACCATTATGACGGGAGTGGGATTCTGGTATTATTTGGGACCCACTAAACCAAAGGTAACTGGAATAGTAAACATTGTACTTGGCGTATTGACCCTTGCATGGTGCATTACATCAACCTTAACAGGTAAATATTA
>JBHLQA010000460.1:0-3024 GCA_048885285.1 Candidatus Odinarchaeota archaeon | reverse complement strand
TGAATATTTTTCTAGATTTGAATCAATGGAGATATATTATTTCGGTATGTTAGGAAATGATGATTTAATTATATTTAATGAGATATTTCAAAAGACTTGCGATAAATACTCTTTTGTAGTGAATATAGCTCAAAAGAGATTCCAGATTGAAGGGAGTAAATATGAGTTTATAGGGATGAATTGGGTTTCAGATTTGCCTTTTGGATTAAAAGACAGAGCACGTAAAGATACCAAGGATTTTAAGCATCCAAAACAGATTGGAAGGCAATATCTCTCTACTCCAAATGGATTTAAAAAGCTTGAGGATTGGTTTTCATGTGCTAATAATCTCCCTACAATCGAAGAGGAACTTAAAAATTTAATAAAGCCTTCTAATATGAAAAATACTGTTTATATATTTCATAATCCCCCTGTAAATTTAGATCTTGATGTAACTTATGATCATAAAAAAGTAGGTTCAGAAGCAGAATATGCATTTCTTAAAGAAAATCAACCCAAACTCTCGCTTCATGGACATATTCATGAATCTCCTTATGTTTCAGGAAAATGGTTTTCTCAATTAGGTGATACAATTTGCATTCAACCGGGTCAATTTCAACAAGATAAAAATTCTTTAATCTATGTCTTGATTGATTTAGAAACAATGAATATAGAACGGAAAATAATTAAAAAAGAAAATTGATTATCAGTTTAAATGAAATAAATAAATAAAAAAAAATTATTTTGTATGAGTTTACTTTCTGTAAGTCCCATAAGTTTTGCAGGTGTCTATCATGGTTTTAACATTCTCCAGTTTGGCGTCATCGGGGATTTCAGAACCTACAAATAATCCACCACCCTCAGCACATTTATCAATTATTTCTTTAGTCTGTTTCTCAACCATAGTTGGAGTTCCTATTGTGAATAAGGAAGGTTTTAAATTTCCTTGGATACACATATGATCACCTAGTATTTCTTTTGCCTTGAATATATCAGTTCGTTCATCTATATGCATATAAATCTTTCCTTTAGGTAGTTCTCTAAAATAATGTAATCGATCTGTCCAACTAGTATCCATATGAAGCTGTACAATGAAGCCATCGTTTACATACTTTGAAACCATTTTTTTAAAATATGGCCAAAAAAGTTCTTCGAAATTTTTGATTGAAATGAAATCTGCACTTGCTCTCACAGCTCCAACTAAAATTGTTTTTCCTTGACTCATGGAAACACCATACTCTCCCATTAAAATTAAATTATCTATCAGAAATTCACTTACTTCTTTAATTTTGTCAGGGTATCGATATATATCTTTCATAAAGTTAGTTGATCCTCGAAAAACTGAAAGCAAATCAAATGGGGGAATTGCAGATCCATCACTAAAAGTTGGAACTTTAAAATGTGACCACCATCTTACGGTATTTTCAGCTACTTTTGCTCCAATTTTACTTAGTCTTTGCATATCCATCATTCCTGCCCTTCTGAAATTTGCAAGCCATAATAATCCATCTTCAATTATTTTATCATAGTCTTTTTCAGTGATAAAAGGATCGCTAAGACTTTGTTCGACAAGTTGAGGTGATGCATTTGCATCTAACATACGACCAGGTAATCTCCAATCAAGATAATAAACAGAAAAGAAGTCTGGAAAGGGATTTATATATTGCATATACATTCCTCCTCCAGCAATTGCAATATCATAACCTCCTAATTTATGATAAATCCATTCAGTTGCTTGTTGAGATTTTTCAGGATCTTCAATCATTTCTTGTGCTGTTATATTATAGTAATTTACTGGGAGGAAGTCTATTAAAGGCCAAACAGGGACTCTATCAGGCTCCTTTAATTCCATCGCAGTTAATACTCTCTCAACTGAGGTCATAGATTCTTCCTTAATAGGTTCAAACTCCATTCTTATCACACCTCTAACCACGATTTTACTATCTTTACACCTTCAAAGGCATTATCAGTAAAAGCATCAGCACCAGCCTCTTTCATCCACATCTCATCAGCAGGCAAACCACCAATAATTATTTTCAATGTATCTCTTAATCCAGCAGCATTTAATGCTTCGGTGGTTTGTTTCATCGCTTCAAGTGCAATGGTTAACAATCCAGAGTAACCAACAACATTAGCATTTGTCTCTTTTACTTTACTGACAAATTCTTCAGGGGAAATATCAACTCCTAAATCATATACTTCAAATCCAGCTGATTTTAAAAGAGTTACAAAAATATTTTTACCAATATCATGAACATCACCTTTAACTGTACCAACAACTATAATTCCTTTAGTTTTTTCTTTAACAATATCAGCTTTTAGTGCAGGTTCAATTATTTTAGCAGATTGTTGAAATATTTCTCCAGCCATAACTAATTCTGAAAGGAAATATTCTTTTTTATTAAATTTTTCACCAATGATTTCTACAGCTTTCCTTAGTATATCAATAATTTCTTGTGCATCATTTTTTTCTTCTAATAATTGTTTAACTAACTCGTAAACTTTTTCTTCTTCTAATTCTACAATACTTTCCATTAATTCTTCCTTTATGCTCATTATTTTTTCTTACCTCCAATTTTCTTTTTCATAAAAGCAAATATGAGACGACGCATCGAAAATTTTTTGCCATTTTTTCCCCAAAGAACACGCCCTATAGCTTCATAGATTTCATCTTTATCAGCATATTTAGGTTTGTTAGAAAATTCTTCCAATATCCTACACCTTCAATAATATTTTCTAATATTTTTTTAATAATTAATTTCTAAAAAAACTATAATAAGAGTATTGAATCTTAACATATTTAAAGATTTAATATTCTGAGAATTTGAAATCATTTAATTATAGATATTATACTTTAAAAAGAGGAAATTAATTACTTAATTTTGCACCACAAAATCTGCAATGGCTAGAACTTTCACTATTCATTTTATTGCAAGCAGGACATACCTTTCCTGTTTCATATCTTTTGCCTAAAAGAAGTGATTCACCACATTGTTCGCAATAATTCCCACCCAGTGAAGTAGGCGCTTTACAGAGAGGGCAGTT
>JBHLQA010000459.1:0-3026 GCA_048885285.1 Candidatus Odinarchaeota archaeon | reverse complement strand
AAGGGGTTTGATTTTTCTTGAGATTTGATGAATTTTGAATTTATTTAACCTTTTGATATATTTATCAAATTAATTCCACTCCTATATCTAATCAAGAATGATAAATTTTTTAATATTAAACCTTATCTTCTAGCAGAATTCGATTGGAAAATCGATCCAATGAAAAGATCTCAATTTCTAATAAGAGGTATTCCAATAGAAGATAATAGGATATTACGCGACATTTTTAATTCATTTTTACCAGAAGAAATTATTACTCTTAAAGAAATTTAATTATAAAGTTTTAATTTTAACTAATCTCTGCTGAATAATTAAATAAACATCGAAAAAATATTATGGTGAAATTAAATTAACACCGAAAGTAAAAATAATCTTGATGTTTCTATTAAAAGCCAAACTAAAAAATTTGCGATAGACAGTCTTTATGGATTTAACACTATTATATTAATTGGTATGGGAAGACGATTAGGTATTTTTGATTATTTATTTGAAAAAGCTAAATCATGTTTTATTTCTAGTAAAAGTATTGAAGTTTTCTTTACTCCAATTGAACTATCTGAAAATTTAAATTTAGATCCTGAGTATTTAGATGGTTGGCTTCATTTAGCACTTGAATGTGGGATAGTAGAGATTGAAAATTATGAGGAAAAAGTTTTGAAAACAGCACCGTATGTATATGAGTTGCTTATTGACCGAAATAATGAGTTTTATATTGGAGGAACTCTTGGTGCATTCTACTATATTGCTCCAACTCAGGATATTTTAATAGAACATTTTAAAACTGGTAAAGTATGGAGTATATTAGATTTATCTGGAAATGCTATAAAGGATCTACAAGAACGGGGCGCAAGATTTGGTGCTTTGGTTGAAAGATTGTTTTCTAAGAAATTTAAGAATTTTTACGAGAAAATTCGAGAATCAGGTACTATTTTTGAACTAGGATGTGGTTATGGATTTAATCTCGAAACTTGGGCAAAAAAGTACTATAAAGCAAGATTTATAGGAATTGACATAGATCCTATTGCAATAGCACACGCAAAAGAATTAATCAGTAGAAATAATTGGAATGAAAGAATAGAAATTTTTGAGATTACCATTGATAAATTTACTCAATTCTATAAGGGGACATTTGATTTAATTATCTTAAATCAAGTTCTTCATGAAATGAATACTGATGAGAAATATCGAATACGTGTTTTTAACAAATTATATTCATTATTGAATGATAATGGGATGTTACTTATTGGAGAAAGTATGATTCCTGATACCTTTTCCCCAAAAAATAGATTTCAACTGTTTGATATTACTCATAAGTTTACAGAAGTCAAAGCTTCATTTTTTTATAATGAAATATCACTTAGGGAGTTTATCAGCTCAACCTCCTTCACAAGAGCAGAATTTATCAAGGAGGGTGGGAGTAGTATATGGGTAGTAAGAAAATAGAGATTTGATAAAAGTTTCTTTTTTTCAAATTTTATAGTTTTTATATAATTAATAAGGATTATAAGGATAACCCTAAAGACCTGATAATGCTAAAAAAATAGAAAAAAGATAAAGATCTCATCTAAAATACAAGATAAGGTAATTATTTTTTATATAAAAGCGGCCATATCTTTACATCTCTCTGCAATTCTTATCATATCTTTTATTTTGTCTTTATCCTCATAATTTAAAGTGCTTAGTAAAGAATTAGCTCTTTCAACTAATTCATCTTTTCCCAACCAAATTTGATGAGCTAATTTTAAATCTCTTTTCAAATATGCTTTCATTACATCATTGAAATAATTGTTAATTTCTAAAAAAAATTCTCTTACATTCTCATTGCTCCTTAAATCTTTCAAAATCTTTCCAATTTTTTCAATTTGTTCGCAGAACATACGATAATCCATAGCTTGGAGTGGTGTAAAATCAGCATCTTCTGAAACATATATTCCAGTTTTAAGATAAGTTCTTATATGGGTGACTAATATAAAATAAAATCTTCTTAACTGTTCAAAATCATAGTTCAAATCATCAGTTCGATTTTCTAATAAATTTTCAAACATATTAGCAATTAAATACAATAAACGTTGAATTATTTTTTTAGTGGGAATCTTTTTATAACCAAAATTTCGAATCACTATTCTCTGTCTTTGCTCTTCAATTAATTCAGTATTAGGAAGTCCACTCACAATCCATCTTATTTGACTTATCAATTCTTTATCAATTTCCTTTTCAGAAATTACGACTATATTTGTTTGCCCTGTTAAACAATATGATATGATTTCTCTAGCAATATAGGGACTAACTTGGAGTGTAAGTTCTTCTTTCAGATTCATATCCTCTTGTTCATGTTTAGGAGTAATATTTAAAGACCCATCACTTAGGAAGTCTATTGCTATTGGTGACTTACTTTCGAGATTAAACTTTTCAACCCAACTTTTAGGTAAGCTTACAAAATAGGAACCACTTATTTTCTGTAGTTTTCTAAAAATTCTTTCCATATATTATAAATGTATAACTTTATATTTAAGTTTGTTTAAACTTTTTAATTATCCTTTAATTTTTTATACATAACATTAATTAGTTCTTTAAATTATATTTTACTTAGTAAGAATAATATAGTGAATATCAAAAAAATTAAAATCTAAAATAAATAAAAAAATTGAGGTAAACTAAAATGGAGTCAATTTTTGCAGAATATCATGATCCAATCGAAACGAAGAGGAAAAATAAGAGATGGAAAAGTTCAATTAATTGTTATATGTTACATCCTAATGAATTCGTTTTTGGATTAGATAGTTTTAGATCAAAAAAACTTAAGAGATATTAACATTTTTTTTTTAAATTTTATTCAATTTTATTTAAAATAACAGCACTCATTTAATTTTTTATAAAAAATCTTTAAAAACCACTAATTTGTAATTCTCTTTTATTTGGAAAGAAAGTCCCTCTCTTGAAAAGAGAGGGACACTATTGATGGAAACCTAATTGTCTTAGGTCTTAAATATTTTTGAAAAGTATAATTCAGTCAGGAATGGTTGATT
>JBHLQA010000458.1:0-3028 GCA_048885285.1 Candidatus Odinarchaeota archaeon | reverse complement strand
TAATACTAAATTAATTGAAACTCCAAAGGCAACTCCACTAATAGGTAAAATATGTTTAAAATTAATTAAGTTCCAAGTAATATAAATTAAAGGTAAAATTATAAGAGCTACAAAAAACAAGAATAAGTTCTTAATGTTTTCTTTTTTAATTTTAATCATACCTGAAAAAATTGCGAAACTAATAACACTTGAAATTATTATTATATTATCTGTCCTAGCCAAAAAAGACAATGAAAGAAGAAAACCGATAATTAGATAATCTTGTTTATTCATATCTTCAAAACTTGTCTTGAATATATAGTAAAATAAAATTGATAAAATGAGTCCATTTATAACAGCTTCTGTCCCATTTAAATTTATAATAAGATTTAAAGGATTAAACGCAAAAAGCAATACACAAAATTCAGCAGTCTTATTATCAAATAATAATCTACTTATTCGATATATGAAAATTAAAGTAATAAAAAAAATAAAACCAGAAAAAAGAACAATAATTCTGAGGGTTAATACTAAATCTAATTTAAGAGAAAAAAAAGGAATTATTAAAATCAACCATAATGGTTGAAATCCATTTGTTTTATTAATTGTATCAAATGTGGATTCTCCAGTCAATGCTACATTTTTAGCTATTTCGAAATAATAATAACTGTCATCAGGTAATAATACTAGAAGAAAATCTAAAGGGAAAAATACAATAATTAAAAGTAAGATAAAATAAGCCAAGTAAATATAATGAATGGTATTAATTTTATATGTCTTATTAATAATCATATTAATTCTGTTAAAAATTGAGTACTTTTTCTACGATTAAAATTATAAACTTTCTAATTTTTATACATTTAAAAACTATTTTTAAATATATTATGCCAAGAGAAAGTTTTAAGGAATTTAGACATATTACTCAAGGATCAAAACTAGAAAAACGAAAAAAAAAACACGATTGGTGGCATTGGATTTATACATTTTTCTCAAGATATATTACTTGGCTTCTTGTCAAGACCTCAATCACGGCTAATTTTATTACTATCGCAGGATTTTTAATTGGATTAGTAGGTTTATTTTTCATAGGTATTGGGAATAAAATCTTTATTATTATTGGATTTATCTTGTTATATATCTATTATGTATCAGATGAAGTTGATGGTGAACTCGCTAGATACAAAAAGCAAACATCTCTACGAGGTATATATTATGATGAAATCGGACATTTATTCTTTCAAGGATGGTTTTTCTTTTCTTTTGGATATAGTATTTATAGAATCAATTTTGAATTCTTTTATATAATTCTTGCATTTATTGCAACATTTTTCTTAATAGGGATTAGAACGGTCAGGAAAATTTCAATCATAGCATTTGCAAAAGGAGAGATTAAAAATAAGAATGAAATTAAAATAGAGAGAAACGAAAAAACACCATCAAAAAAATCTTTTATTAAAATAATTAAAAGTATATGTATTAATCTTGTAAATGCATTTAGTCATACTCACATGATTACAACAATGTTTTTTATTGGATTCTTACTATATATCTATTTTGAAATTATTTGGGTAATAGAATTTTTAATGATTATCTATAGTCCTTTTCTTCTTTTTGTATTTCTGATATTTATGATTTTTAAAGTGAAAAATGTTGAAAAGGATGTACGAAAACAATATGAAAAAAAATTCTTAGATAGTCAATAATGATTTGAGACTATAACATTAAGAAGTGGTTTTTATGAATATTTTTTGGATTATAACTGACTCAATTTGTAATTATGAAAGACCTGATTTACATGGATTACTTCCAATCTATAAAAGATTAAAAAATGAAAATGAAGGATTTTATTTTGAAGATTGTCTTTCTCAATTTCCTTCAACTAATTTATCTCTTTTTTCCTTTTTAACAGGTAGATTTCCCTACTATATCTTTCCTGATTATTATCGTTCAATTGAAAATTTGTCAAGTTTAAAGTCTAAAAATTTAATATACCCGCTTAAAAAAAAAAAATATACAATTCAGTCAATAATTTTTGGTAGAGAGCAAGCAGTTATTTTTAAGGAGATCCTTAATCCATATTATGAAAAAGGGATGTATAAAGGAGACCATTGGTTAGATGCCAAAGAAGTGTATGAGTTTTTTATTCAGAAAGTTGAGAAATTTACATCCAAACAAAATAATTTTCTATTCGCATTTTTCAGACCAAGTGGTCCTCAGACTGATTTATATTTAGGAAAAATAATTAAATATTTGAAAGAACAAGATTATTGGGAAAGTTCAATTATTATTATTAATTCTGATCATGGTTATTATGATAAAAATTTATACAAAAAAACAAAATTACTACATTTCGATGATATTCATCAATCATCAATGCAACCTGCTTTATTTATAAAAATTCCTAAAGTTTTAACAGATTCTACACCAAAAACCATAAATAACAGAGTATATTTGATTGATATCATGGAAACTATTTTAGATTATCTAAATATCAGTGTTATTTATGAAAGGGAATCGATCTCTTTTAAAGAATTAATTGAGAAGAATGTTAATATCAATAAGAACCGTATAGTCAGAGGAGATTGCTATTTAATGTTTCAGGCAGTCAAAAGAACGATGATAATTAAAGATAATTGGAAACTTACAAACAATAATGGAATTTTCACTTTACATAATTTAAATGAAGATTTTTTGGAAAAAAAAGATGTAAAGGATAACAATTCTAAGATTTTTAAGGAATTATATCAATTTTATTTGGAAACCGAGTTAAAAGCTTATGAAGTTTTTAAATCACTTTTAAATTCTCTTTTTGACCATAGTGTTTTAAAAACTCTTATAAACAAACACATATTTATTCCTAAACAATTTCCTCCTCAGTTAGTGAAATATCTTAAGGATAAAATGAAAGCTAACAATAATATTAGTGAATTATCCAAAACTACTACTATGAATAATAACAACAACCAAAAGTTCATAACAATCCTTTTTTTAAACAGATTAACTGGATATGGTTTAAAAAAATTAATGAGAAAATTTGGAAATGTTACAA
>JBHLQA010000457.1:0-3036 GCA_048885285.1 Candidatus Odinarchaeota archaeon | reverse complement strand
CAAAAGAAGTATCTAAAATCATAAAAGAATTACGTGAGGAAGGAAAAGTTTTTTCTCCTAAACGTTGTTATTATGCTTTAAAATAAAGATAATAGAATAATTAATAGTATAATTATTCTAGTTTCTTGTTTGATATTTTTAAATTTAAATAAATTTCACTAACATTTGGGAAATTTTTAAAAAAAAAGAATATATAGGGACTTTAATGAGTATGGTGTAGTGGTGTAAATTTCTTTTCTTGTTCCTTGATAAACTTATTTTCAGTGTTAATGTATCCGCAGTCCTTACATTTAACAGTTTTTGGTGGAAAGTAATTTAAGACTTGAGGTATTTTCATTGAAGTACAATTTGGACAATAATAATACATTTTACATAACCCATTGATTAAATTAATATCATCTTAACTTACATTTGATAAATATTATTTAAAAGTGCGAGAATAACTAGTGATAAGATTAATTGTTCAATATTCGATGATATTTATATATCATATAATGATTTCTCATTCTATTTTCATAATCATATGAACTAGAAAAAGTAAAGATTTATATATAAGTGATCATAATTATATTTATAGAATAAAAAATGAGGGAATTTTTTCCCTTCAAATAATATAAAAAATATGAAAAGTGTTTAAAAATGTCATTAAAATGCCCCAAGTGTGGAGAAAAATATTATTATGATAGAAAAATATGTCGATTTTGTGAAGATAAATCAATAGATAGTAAATTAGAATGTATAACTGAAAATACAACGCAAAAGTGGAATTGTGGTATTTTCCTAGGATATGATACATTAGCATTTGGGAGATGTAAACCACATAATGCTTATTTTAAAATTGAATCTGAACCTCAATTTTTCAACTCTAAAATAAATAAAGATAACTTCTGGAACTGCGACTCAATAAATAAAAATGAAGATCTCAAAACAATGTCTATTACAATTCCAATAATTATAGAAAAGGAGGTACATAAATCATTGATTTATGAATAAAAAGTAGAATAAATCTTGCTCCTTTTCTTACCTAAAATTCAAATCTAATACTTTTTTTATTATTCTTATTCTAATTAATTGGTTTTAAAAATCATTAAAAATTACGATAATTTTATTTAGATTGTAATGAATGATTTTATACAAGCTGTTTCTGAAGAATTTAAAGAAATTAAGTTTATAAAAGGAGCGAGGAATGGCAAATACCCTTTTTCACACTCTTTACTTATAGATGATTTTTTAATAGATACAGGAATTTCAAGTAGGCTCTTAAGAAAGCTTAAAAGAATATATCCAATAAATAAGGTAATCCTCTCTCATTGGCATGAAGATCACATACATGGAAATAGATTACTACGTAATGCTAAATTTTATATCCATCCGGAAGATAAATTCTTGATAGAAAATGTAGATAAATTTTATGAGTATTATGGTGTTTCAGGATCATACGAAGATGATGCAATGGGGTGGCTTATGCAAGGGCTTAGATATGAAAATACTAGAATAGAAAAAACTATAGAAGATAATGAAATTATTAAGATCGGAAAGAATTATGATTTAAAAGTCCTTCATACTCCAGGTCATACTGCGGGACATTGTTCCTTTTATGAACTTAATTCTAAGATCGGTTTTCTTGCTGATATTGATCTTACAAAATTTGTATTTTATGGTGGTGTAGATTCAAATTTAATAGATTTTGAAAGATCGATTAAAAAACTTAAAGAATTTGAGATGAATATTGCTATTACCGGTCATCGTGGAGTAATTAGGGGGTCAAAAGAAGTAAAAACAGAGTTGGATAAGTACCAATCTATTATTGATAAAGCTGACGAGCGAATTTTATCGTATTTATCTGAAACTAATCCCAAAAGTGTAGTAGATTTGAAAAATAAAAATTTAGTTTATAAATATTATAGTTTGTTTAAGGATTATGAACTTATAGCAGAAATGATAATGATACAAAAGCATTTTGATAAGTTCATAGCTAAGGGTTTTGTAGAACAAATAGGAAATGGATATATCTTATCTTAAAATTTACTATTGCTTAGATAGATTTGCTAATTTTATAAGATCAATAGGTCCATTTATGTTAATTAAACTTAATAAATTTTTATCTAAGGGTTGAAGAACCTTTTCTACCGAGATATAATTAATATTCCATTCTTTATCAATGAAATTAAGCAATCCATAATCTTCATTAATTAGAATCTCTTTAGCTTTGAGAAATCCCTTTTCTACTGGATAAATTGCAAAGAAAGGTTCTAAAAAACCATTATTCCATTTTGGAATGGTGCAATCAAACCCTTGAGATTCATTAATCATCAGTTTAATTATTTCTGGATTAATAAGGGGCATATCGCATGATAATAGAAATCCTTTTTCAAAGCCTAATTTATTCAGTTCTTTAAAACCAGAATAGATCCCCAACATTGGTTTATAAATTTTGGAATGTTCAAAAATATCCCTATCATCTACAATAAAATTAACATCTTTAGGAAAGTCTAATTGTTTACGATAATTAAATATTTGATCTTCAGAATGTGCTACTAAATAGATATCTTGATCAAATTTAGATAATATGTCAATTTGGTGTAATATTAACTGCTTTCCATAGAGATCGATGATTGCCTTTTCTAAACCAAAACGATTACTTTTTCCGCCAATTAATATTAGAATTGCTAAATAAGTGTGGTTTTCCTTTTTCATATATAATAATGAGATTTTAAATTAATAAAATAATTTATATAAAAAAAAGTTCAATTATTTTTTAAGTTTAGAATGAATTTAATATGGTTTAATGATGTTATGGGAACAATTAAAAAAAATCTTCTTTAAAGTCTTCATAATCATCCCAATCTTCATCCCAGTCTTCTTCATCATCATATTCTACGTCTTCATCCCAATCCTCTTCTTCCTCGAACTTTTTCTTCTTAATATTTCGTTTTAAAGCCAATATTTTAACCTCTTTCTAGCTATTTATAATAATATAAATTATTAATAGAATTTCAATTACGAAAAAAACAATTTAAATATTTAAACTTTTTT
>JBHLQA010000456.1:0-3039 GCA_048885285.1 Candidatus Odinarchaeota archaeon | reverse complement strand
TAGTTGGATCTAATGTTCTATTTGTATTATAAATGAATTTTTTTAAATTCTTTTTAAATTTAATTACTTCTCTTAATTTGGGCTTTAATGCAAACCTATGAAAATGTGTATTCCAATAATTGCGTAAACTATAAAGATACTTATCTATTTCTGAAATCTCATTATCAGTAATTTGATTGAAGTTTTTAATTATGCTCCTTCTCAATTCTCCAACTTGACGTTTTGCTAAGCTTCCTATCTCAGTTAAAATTATATATGTTTGATTAATATATTCAATTCTATTTTCTTCTTTATATTCTTCAGAAAATATTATACCAAGATAATTTGAAAATTTTTCAAACTTGGTCTTTACTTTTATCATATAATAATAATGACGATTAGAATACTCATTTAAATCTTGTAAAGATAATGGAAATTCTGTCTCATCTTTATACAGATTTTTAATCTCAATAATTATTTGATTAGTATAATAATAAAATATTAATTTTTCAATATCTTCATAAAATTCTTGGACCTGTCTAGTCAATAATCGATCATCTTTAAGGTGATCCCAGATCACATATAATGCGATAATTCCAGCAAGCATACCATTAACGATAATTCCTAATAATTCTAAACTCATAGGACTGGATTATCTATTAATTATATTATTTATAGAAATTTATTTTATAATATTTAAAATTATTGGTAGGAGTTTCAATTCTAAAATTCATAAATTGAAGTTAAGTTAGATAAATTAGATCAAAATCAACCGAAACAGAAATATTTATATATAAAAGTTCCCATTTATATCAAGAGAAATCAAATCAAAATTTTAACAAAATTATTATCTAAAATAAGGGGATGAGAATTATTTCAAGAAGTAAGATATTTGATTCAGAAGTAGATTGTTATTCTAAGATTTGGGATTATTATTACGAGGAAATTATGAATCATGAATTCCAACAAATTCCTATTTGTTTGCTAATTATTAAATTAATGAACATATTAAGACAAGAATTTTGCTAAAAAAAATTAGGAGTATAAAATTGCCGAGTACTAATTTAGATTGGACACTTTTAAGAAAACTTGACACCGCAGCAAAAGAATTAAATATTTTTACTTATAATGTACCAATTCTAATAAGTTCCCTATGTGATAAGAGTTTAGAAATGCTCAATGACCTCAAAGAGTTAACAGATTCTATTTTGGAATTTTTAGATCAAAATAAGTTAGAAAGTACGCAAATTGCTCAAAAAGCATTAAGTATTTACCAAAAATACTTCAGAAAAAGGTCGGTTTTAAAATAATTTTTCTTTAAATAGATGGAATAAGAAGATAATATAATAATTATTGAGTAGACAAATCGTGACTGGGATGAAGGTATTCAAGCAAAAAAAGGGAGATGAAATAACTCGTGATTCTGTTGCTTTTTTTAAAGAACATTATAAAGAATTGGGAGAGATAAACTATATTGTTCTCTATTTAGCAGAGAGAGAATGGGAACTTAATCCAAATAATCCTGATTTATCTTTTCAGTTTGTAATTATAATAGGAGAAAAAGCTCAGCTCTGGATGTCTGGGTTAACGTGGGGGTATTATGGGGAGGGTCCTTATGGGCTTTTTGAGGTTATACATACAATAGATCCCTCAATTACCTATGAATACATTGTGGATTTGGAATGGGGTTTAGAATATCATCCTATTGTATTTCAGAATGTAGAAGGATCATTAATTTTAGTATCATATAATAATTCCTTGGTTCCTTTACTCAAGTTAGGAAAAACTCCAATACGATGGGATCTTTTATGGTAAATACAACAGAATATTTTAATTTAACTTGAAATTAACCACAAATCACTGATTCTCAGATATTCTAAAAATAAAGCTTATAAAAGAAATAATTCTATTAGAATTTGATAAAAAGATAAAAATAAAGTAATAGATATGGCAAGGTTAGAATTTTTAGAGTTTAAAACTAATCATAGAGGCATTTCAATATGCGATAATTATATCGGTGTAGGTAAATCAGAGAATATATTGTCCATGTTTTCAGGCATAGATCCTGAAATAAAGGGTTCTTGCCTAACTTGTAGATTTTTTAAATATGATGAATGTTATTTTAATAGAAATGAAATTCAAGATATTAAAAATCGGCTCATTTCTTCCCCATTAAATCCATTTAGCAAGCACAATAAATATAAATGTGAATTATGTGGTCATGAAATAACACAAATTTTAACAGTTTTAAAGAGAAAATACTATAAAAAAAAAGAAGCAATTGAGATCCCCTTAATTTGTGAGAATTGTTATGAACATCTAGTAAAGTATGGAAACATAAAAAAAAAAATCAATCATAATATTCTTTTCTTTTCTTCAATACTAGCATTCCCAATATCATTAACGATTCTTACAATAGTACTCCCCTTTTTTTATCCCCTGTCACCTAATGAACAACTGGTCTATTATTTTATTGTCTTATTGTTTTTAATATTAGGAAATATTTATTTAATATATGTCCCCTACAAAAGGATTAGAACTTATGTTCGTGGTAATCGGTTTTCTAAATCTTTCCTATCCGATGCACAACTACGAAATTTAATCTTTAAATGAGATAATAAAGAAGACTATTCTTTTTTCGATCTGTCTAGTTCTTTTTTAATCTCAACAGCTTTTTGTTGCAAGATAAATAGGGCAAATTGAGAGACTGTGGTAAACCCTAAATCAGGATTTTTATCGATATATTCTTGAAATAAATCTTTTAATTGTTTCGGGATTTTCATCGAATATTTTTTGGTTTTATCTGACATAGCTTCTCGGTTTACTATAAAATGCGTATAATTATATTATAATTATCTCTTCATCTTATTAAGTATACTTTTATCCTATATCTCGATTCTATGTGGAGTATATTTGTAGGACGATCAGACTAACATTTATATAGGAAAGTAATTTCTTAAGTTATAAGACAAAAGTGATGAAAAATTTTGGGTAGTTACAAAATTAAGTGATTGTGTTTAAATCTTTCGCTGACCCTCATATTTCTTTAAGTGCGAAATA
>JBHLQA010000455.1:0-3040 GCA_048885285.1 Candidatus Odinarchaeota archaeon | reverse complement strand
CATGAATCTCTAATTCTAACATTCTGATTTCTAAGGTAAGCTTTAAACCTTATAATATCATAGTCTCTTAAAAATAACATTTTACCTACAGCGAGTGCATCTACATTTGTTTCACGAAAAACTTTTACCATATCTTCATAACTTCCAGCGCCTCCAGAAGCAATTAATGGTATAGGAATAATTCCTCTAACTCTTTTATATAAATCATAATCAAAACCCATTAAGGTCCCTTCTTTATCAATTGATGTAAGAATTATTTCTCCAGCTCCTTTTTTAATAATTGAATCAAGAGTTTTTTTAAGTGGAATATCGATTCTTTCTTTCCCGGAGTATATATAAACATCATAATCACCATGTTCATTTTTTTTCACATCTAAAGAGACTAATACAGATTGTGAACCGAATTCAGCAGCAAGGTCTTTGATTAAACTTGGATCTAACATTGCATGTGTGTTCACTGCAATCTTATCTGCGCCTGCATTAAAACATTTTCTTGCATCTTCTAGATTTTGTATCCCTCCACCAACCCCGATTGGAAGCCTACATCGTGTTATTATATTATTGATTATTGCAGTATCTATTATTCTATTCCTTAATGAAGCCTCTATATCTACAATTATGATTTCTTCAGCACCTTGAGCATCATAAATTAACGCTTGAGAAAGAGGATCGCCTACGTCTACAAAATTAGTAAAATTTGCACCTTTTACTAATCTTTTACCCTTAAGAAGAAATAGAGGGATAATTCTTTTTGCTATCATTGAAAAGCCTCAATAACATTTTTAAATAACCTTAAACCATCCCCTTGACTTTTTTCTGGATGGAACTGAACTCCGATGATGTTCTCTTTTTTAACAGCAGCTACTAGTTCAAGATCTCCATATTGAGTAACAGCAATTACAACACTCCTATCTTCAGGAATTAAATGATAACTGTGCATATAATAAAATGAAAAATACCTTATGTTATCAAAAATAGGTGTATTTAAAGGTTTTACTTCATTCCAGCCAATATGAGGTACTCTTAAATCTTTTCCTTCAATCTTATAAACTTTTCCATTTAGCCATCCGAAACCTTCGGTTTCTCCATCTTCATAGCTTATATCCGCAAATAATTGCATTCCCAAGCATATTCCTAGTAGTGGTTTTTTCTCTTCAAGAACTTCTTCATTAATCACATCCCAGAGATTTAGATTTTTTAGTTTTGAAACAGCGGTTTTAAAATTTCCTACACCTGCTAAAACTATAATATCTGAATTTTTTATACTTTTTGGGGTTGTTGCTAAGTTAACATTATATTTATAAAATTTAAAGGCACTTAATACAGATCCTACATTTCCTAGACCGTTATTTACTATACCAATGTTCACCTAATCTACCCTCCGATTCGTTATCTTTAAACCATAAATCTTCATCCCAAAGTTTTTTACCTATCGGAATTGTATTTGGATCTAATGGCTTTGCTGGTTTAATTAGATGCATTAAGCAAATCTCGTTGAACTCTTTTTCACTTAAACCCAAAATTTCTAAAAACCTGTATAATGTATGAGGTTTTCGTTTTTCATACTTTTTGATAAGATTCATTCCTTCTTCACGAGTTATTCTACCTTGTTTTATATCAATTGTAGTTCGATGTGTAATTCGTGAGAAGTTTCTTTTAAGATATTTGATATAATCTCTTATTCCAGTAAACATACATTCAACTTTTTCAAAAGTAAGTTCACCTGGATACATACTCTCTACATAATCATATTGCCAGCCTAATTCTTTATGTATCAGTTTAGCATTCTCTTCCTGATTCCATGGAATATATTTCCCTAGAGGAATGCTTTTAATACCACCTATTTTTTCCATTTCTTCTTGAGTGGGAAAAGTATATGGATATAAATCTCTTAAATCTTCACCAATAAAGCCTGCCATGTCTTCTGCTCGTATTCCCAGACAACATCTCCGGTTGAATTTCCATTCATCATTTTCTTCTAAATCTTGAAACTTAAAATACCCCTCATATTCTCCACCTCCTTCACCCCAAATGATTAAAGGAATATTATAATTAATAGCCATCCTAAAGGGGACACACCAAACACCTAAATGACAATGCCAACAAAAATCACCACGTCTTATTAATGCTTCAAGCATTAATTTTCGAAGTACTCTCCAATTTGGAGTGAATGTGAAGACATCCACTCCAAGCCGTCTAAAAGTTCTAGTTCTATTTTGTAAAGTCCGAGGTCTATAAAAACCATGATCAAATGAAACCACTAAAGGTCTCATTTTATACTTTCTCACAAGCATATATAACGTATATGTGCTATCTTTTCCGCCACTAAATCCCACAATACAATCATAAGGATTGCCCTTTTCTTTTTGTTTGCGTTTTTCCTCCTCAAGTGTTTGGATTAGAACTTTTTCTCGTTCTTCCCAATCTATTTCATTATCTTTGATTTCCCAATTTCTACAAATATTGCACACACCTTCATTGTCAAAAAAAATTGTTTCCCAAGTGATAGGGAGTGTACATTTGGTACATCTTTGAATATCATCTTTCATAGTTTTTTACACCTAAATATGATAAAATCGATATTTTATTTAAATTTATCTTAGAAATATGTGGTTATTCCATCTTTCATCTTAAAAATTAAGATTGACTCAGATTTCTATCTTAGAAAAATGAAAATTTAAATTTAATTCTGATCATTTATTTAATTAGAATAAGAAAAAAAGTATGTCAATATTGTATTTGTAAAAAAGATGAATATATCAAAACTAGCCCTTGGAACTGCACAATTAGGTTTTAATTATGGAATTGCAAATATTAATGGAAAACCAGATAAAAATAGTGCCATGCATATTTTAGACTATGCTTATAATAATGGAATTACGACTTTTGATACTGCTCCTGTATATGGGAATAGTGAAGAAATTCTTGGTGAATTTATTTCGAAAAAAAGAAAAAAAGATCATAAAGTACCCATCATAATTTCAAAACTAAAATCGTTTAGTAGAATGGAGGAACATAAATTTGAAACCCTTTATGATTA
>JBHLQA010000454.1:0-3055 GCA_048885285.1 Candidatus Odinarchaeota archaeon | reverse complement strand
AAGTCATGGTATGCTCCTTGCTGCTGATCTCAATAATGAACCTTTTTTGTTAAAAATTGATGAAAGAAAGCCAATTCCCCCTGGAACTAAAATAAAATGATTAAAATCCTTTCAACTGAGCACCAGTTCTGAATTCTTTCTTTTTCTTAAATCGTTCAGTCTTAAAAAAATGTTTCTTCTTTTCTGGTAAGATATCTAAATATTTTCTTAAAATATCCTCAACAAAATCCTTAGTTTGTTTGCTACTCGTGATTTTGGATGGGTCCGATAAATATTCTAATATCTCTTTATTCTTTGCATCATAAGAAAGCCCTAGATTTTTTAACGGAATATGAACAGAATGTTGAAACCATCCTGAGGACTTTTGTTCATGAGCAATTATTTTCAATATGTTATCTTCTTCTTTTTTAATTTTAAAATCAAGTAGTTTTTTTCCAGGTCTAATGATTATACTCACATATTCTGGGATTTTATTTTTAGGATCATGTATCTTGTGATAAAACTCATCTATTCTTTTGCTCATGATTAATTCAAATAGTATCAATAGTTAAAATCTAGATAATTAAATTAAAATAAAAACACATAAATAAATTTATTATTTAATAGAATTTATTATTTAATAGAAATAGCCTATCTTCTTCATAATTTAAAGGATGGCAAAATGAGTTCTTTAGATTCTCCACTCTATGAAAAAAATATAATGAAAAAAAAAGTTTGCATTTTAGGAGGGATGGAACATTATAAAGATGAGTTACAAAAAGAATTGAGTTCTAATACCTTACCTATAGAAAACAAGCAAAATATTGGAGTAAATATCAGTAAAATTGATTTTCCGTTTCGAGAAAATGATATATTTGAATTTCTTTTATGGAATATTGATTGCAGACAACAGAGAGCTTATCTACGCACAATTTTTTACAATGGTGCTGAAGCTATCATAATACTTATCTCAGAAAAAAAAATAGATCAAATTTTACATTACTTTAATGAAATTCAAGCACGATTGCCCTCAATTATGGTTATTTTTTGCATTATCCTTGAGCAATTAACTAAAGATGAAATTATTTATGAATACTTTTCAGCTAAAGATTTTAAATCAAAAATAAAATCATACAATATACAAACTAAAGAAATATCTAAACCTTCAGATATTTTAGATCAAATTTGTTCTAATTTTCTAAAAAAAGAGAGATATAAAGAATTAGAAAATGTTTATTACTTTGATTTTATTCCCTTGAATTTACTTTTCTTTCAATCTGAAATTTCTGATGAATGTAATGATTATTTCGAACCTGAAACTCGCAATACTGAGGATATTCATAAAATTAATACAGAAAAACTTATAGATTACATTTTAAAATTAGATTTGGATGCTATTTTTGAACCCCCTAATTGGATTAAAATTAAAAATAAAAGTTTTGGTACGTTTTCAATTTATCTAAAGGGAAATGGAAATGTATATTATTTTCCTAAAAAATGTGAAAATTGTAAGGAGACTAGGTGCTTGAAATTGAAAAAAGCGCCATTTTTCATTTGTATCGAAGCAGGAGAATCAAATGGGTGGACAAATATCAATGGATTTGATCAACTTGAACTTCTCATCCTCTCCAAAATAATTGCTTTAAAGGAAGGTAATGAGGATAGTCTCCCAAAATCAGTATTAAACCAAATTAATAAAATTAATATCTGTGATAAAGGTAAATAATGAAAAATGACAACTGTATTAAAAACTTTTGAACTAAAAACAAAAGCTTATTGTGATGTTATCAATATAACTGAACAAGTGCAACAATGTATAAACCATAGTGGTATAATTGATGGAATTGTAAATATCCATGTAGCAGGGTCTACTGGGGCAATATCGACCGTTGAATATGAACCAGGATTAGTAAAACATGATATTCCCGATTTATTGGAAAATCTGATACCTTATAAGCAAGATTATGCGCATCACAAAACCTGGCATGACTACAATGGAGCAGGACATTTAAGAAGCTTTTTGATTAAAACATCTCAAGTTCTTCCATTTAAAAATAAATCTCTAATTTTAGGGACTTGGCAACAAATCATTTTTATAGAATGCGATGAAAAGGGAAGACATCGGAAAATTTATTGCATGATCATGGGCGATTAACCTTTTCTAATAAATAAAAAAAAGGAAAAAAATTTATTTTGCTTTAGAACCTTTTATCAAATTGTCTAATTCTGTGATTATTATCTGATATTTATCTCGTAAACGTATTTTATCAAATTTCTCAGTAAGATTCATAACAGATTTATCGAATTGTTTTACCTGTTTAGCAAATACAGGAATTTTTTTGAAAGTTCGATAACTTTCTTCTTTCAGACTAATTTGATACTCTAAATTTTCCAAAAATTTACTTTCTACCTCAGTCAAAACATCAACCTCTTTTATGAATTAATTTATTGAGTAAAATCAGATTTTTCACTTTAAAAAATATGAATATCATATAAATGTCATCAGAATTACTCTAAATTTATTTTAATTTTTGGAGATTCTCTCAAGTTATAAAAATTAAGAACATAGGAGTAATATTTAGATAAGATCTCAATAATATAACGATCAATATCCATATTAATATCTTTCAAAAAAATAAAAATTCCAATTTTGTATTCGCAGAAGTTTAAATTTAAGTAGATCTATTATTTTATTGCATTCAATTAATACCTTAAATAAATATGAGTTAGCCTCAATGGAATCATTATTAAAAATTATTGTAAGTGGTCTTGATAATGCAGGGAAGACCTCTATCTTAACAGCTTTGGACAAAAAATATGATTTCGAAAAGGATATTGTCCAACTTAAGCCCACCATTAGAGTAGAATATCATAAGATGAATTTTTTAAGAAACAACTGTATATACTGGGATATGGGAGGTCAGAAAGCTTATAGAGAGATTTATGTTAATTTTCAAGATGTTTACTTTGATTCTACTGATTTACTTATCTATGTCATTGATATTCAAGATCCAGAACGATTTGATGACTCACTTGGATATTTAAATTCAATTTTAACCTTTTTCTCCGAAAGTAA
>JBHLQA010000453.1:0-3064 GCA_048885285.1 Candidatus Odinarchaeota archaeon | reverse complement strand
TGGGTCGTTGTCTCAGTACCCATCTCGGGGCTCCCGCTCTCACGGCCCCTATCGATTATCGGCTTGGTGAGCCATTACCTCACCAACAACCATAATCGTCCACGATCCTATCCTATAGCAGATAAAAACCATTTTTTTTATCCCTTTTATTGAAAAACTTTTCCAAGCCTATTCAACTATGAAGTATTATCCTCAGTTTCCCGAGATTATTCTTCTCTATAGGGTAAGTTGATCATGTGTTACTGAGCAGTTTGCCATGGGAAATTTAGGTATCCCATTCAACTTGCATGGCTTATTCTCACCCAAATAGCAGTCGGGTCCGGCAGGATCAACCGGAATTAATTCTTTAGAAGTTATTGCAAGAACTAAAATTGATTTTTGGAATTAAACTATTGTTTTTCTTAGGGGTTCTTAATTTAACTTACTTCAGTTATATTCATTAAAAATATAACTACATTTTTTATACCGCATCTATGATATTACTCTTCATTTAACGGACATTTACCGTAATCCAAGCCCACACCGGTAAAGATGCGATTTGCTAATATATATAATAGGTATAATCGATTTTAAATTTTATTGTTTTTCTCTGGAAAATTGATTATTTGATATTAAATATTCGTACTTTAAAAATCTTAGTTAAAATTAATGGATATCATTTCAAAAAGAGAAAGTTAAGTATAAAATGAATCTAAAAGATAAAATTGGAATCCACTTAGATCAAATTAAACAACTTAAAGGGGTAGAAAACGCCGTTTTAACTCAAAGAGATGGTAATCCTATTCAATCTACAGGTGTATGGTTTTCAAAAGATGAAATTTTTAATGTAAGTTCAGCAACTAGTGCGATTTTTAATGTTGGAATACATTTACATCCAAAAGATTTAAAATATATTTTAATAGAAGGAAAGAAAGCAAAGATTTTAATCGCCCCACTAAATAACCCTCTACATAGTTCATTAAATAAAATTTTAGAAATGCAAGGGATATTAGATTATAATCATGAGTTTTTCATAGCAATTACAGCACAACCAAACATAAATCTAGGGGGTATCTTTTTACAAACAAATGAATGTCTAAAAAAAATTAAAACGACATTAATAACATCTGGAGAAACCTTTAAACCACCATTAATTCAGTTTAATAATCAAAAAATTCAGAATATAATTGAAGGTTTCAATATTAAAGAAACAGAAGATTTTGATTTAAGATTATCTTCTTTTTCCTTAAGTTTTTCAAAGGCAATATCGCTAGAATTAAGGAAAGTCTTAACTAATATTTCTATGACTATTCCTGATTTAAAGTATGCCTTTGTAACAATTGAAGGAGGATTTATTGCATCCAAAATCTCAAAAAAAGCAGATGTAGGTACTGAAAAATTAGATAATGTTTCTGCAATGAGTTATTCCTTATTTCAAACTGCAAATAGATGTGCATGGTTATTAAAGAAAATGCACGCAGATAGAATTTTACTTGATTGTCAGAATTCTTTTCAATTTATTGATGGATTAGGAAAAGCAATTTTTAGTACTGAAATTGGAAAACTTAGACAAAAATTAGGATTAATTCGATTAATTCTTCCACAATTCTCCAAAAAAATCGAAAATCTCGTTAAAGAAGCATCAGAAATTCAAGATCATGGAGTTTTTGATATTAAGAGAATGCTTGGTGAATTGATTATTAAATAGGGAGATGAGATAATGAATTTTTTCAAATTTCTAGATAAGCTAAAACGTAATTACAATTCTTTAATTCTATATTGTCTATTAGATAGAATTCCAGTGGTTGTTTTAGGAGATGATTCAGATAAAATTGACCGTTTACTGATTGAACTCTCGGAACTTGTACATTTTCGGAAAGATTATGTATTCTATACTGATTTTATTTCAAAAGAAGACTATGAAACTTTAATATCAAACGAGAACATCGATTATAATTATCAGCGAGCTCATATAAGATGCCCTTGCAATGTTTCTCTTAAAGCATTGAACCAATTTGATGACATAGATTCGTGGCTTATTGGTTTAACAATTCCTAGGGAAAGAGATGAAATGAATTATATTAAAAACTTAATTCGAAATAAAGCAAATAAGTTAATATTTATTAAAATCTCAAATGATTCCGTTTCAATAGAAATAGAAGGAATTAATTTGAAAGTAATTGATTTGATGCTAGAACAAAATATATTCAAAAAAATTTCTCAAGATACTGAAAAATCTATAGTTAAAATGAAGAGAGTATTATCTGATAAAATAACGAAATCTCAACTAGATAATGATCTTTTAAAGACACTTTTAGATTTTGAAGAGGAGAAAAATGAACTAAAAAAGAATATTTTCAAAAGAGAAATACAAAATTTTTATTCTGGTTCAAAACGTGCTTTTTTTATATTATCAAGATTGAATTTATTAAATGATATTGGAATTCAAACTCGAATCGGCAGTAAAACTCTTTTTGAAACAATAGATTATGAGGTTGCCCCAATTGAAAGGATAATTTCATTTATAAAGAAAGAATGGGGAGAAGATTATACCTTATTAATAGAAGATGGAAAAAAAGCATTTATTGGTGATAAAATAGTCTCACTATGGGGTTAGATAATACTATGATTTTAAATCATGATAGTAAAACTCTGCAAGTTAAAATAGTATATTATGGTCCAGCAATGTCAGGGAAGACTACATCAATAAAATATCTTTTTTCTCACTTTAAAAAAGAGAATTCCATCAAGTCAATCGATAGTACTGTAGGTAGAACCTTATTTTTTGATTTTGGTGTATTAGATTTTAAAGGAACAGAATGGTGTGTTAAATTCTTAATTTACTCCGCAACAGGTCAAGATTTCTATGCAAGTACTCGCCCTGCTACTTTAAATGGTGTAGATGGGATAATTTTCGTAGTTGATTCTCAAATGAAGTTTTTAGAACATAATATTAGATCATGGAATGAATTAAAAACATTATTTGGAAATGAATTTTATAATATCCCTATTGTAATTTCCTTGAATAAATGTGATTTAATAATGAATCAAAGCCCAGAGAAAAATAAATTTTTATCATATATAG
>JBHLQA010000452.1:0-3079 GCA_048885285.1 Candidatus Odinarchaeota archaeon | reverse complement strand
TGCTCCAACACCTATAAAAAATGCTTTGAAACCCATCTCCTTTAAATCATCTATATTTAATATTTTCCCTATTATCATATTGTACTCAATCTTAACTCCTAACATTTTCAGAGTCTCAATTTCATCATTAACAATTTCTTTAGGAAGTCTAAATTCGGGAATTCCATAAATTAAAACACCACCCCCTTTATGAAATGCCTCAAATATAGTTACATCAAACCCAAATCTTGCAAGATCAGCGGCGCAAGTCAATCCAGCGGGTCCTGACCCGATAACTGCCACTTTTATGTGGTTCGGAGCCTCACAATCTGGACATTCTTTCAATTGATTTCTTCTTTCCCAATCTGCTACATATCGTTCAAGTGCTCCAATTGCTACTGGTTCCCATCTTTTACTTAGAATACAGGCTTCTTCACATTGAACTTCTTGGGGACATACTCTTCCACATATTGCAGGTAAAATATTATATTCTTTAATACTACGAATAGCTTCTAATAAATTGCCTTCCTTAATTAATCGGATAAAGTTTGGAATATCAATATTGACAGGACAACCATTTACGCATTTTGGGTCACCACATTGTAAACATCGTTGTGCCTCTATTTCAGCCATTTCTTTCGTAAAGCCTAAAGCAACTTCAGAAAAATTATGTATTCTCTCCGAAGGGTCTTGTTCCCTGATTTTTTGCCTTGGTATTTTATCCATATAATCCCTCATTTATTGTGTATCAAATTTTTTACATTTTTTTTTATAAAGATCATAAGATTGTTTTTCTAACTCAGCAAATCTTTTTTCTCTATTTAATAATATATTAAAATCTACAATATGTCCGTCAATATCGGGACCTTCAACACAAGCAAAATGGATTTCACCATCCTTTGAAGGAAAACGGCATCCTCCACACATTCCAGTACCATCTATCATAATAGTATTTAAAGATACAAAGGTCTTTACTCGTGGTAAACCTTTATTACCACTAGTTAATTCTGCAACATTCTTCATCATGATCATGGGACCAATTGCAATAACCAAACTAATTTTCTCTTTACTGATTAATTCTCGAAGTGGTTCAGTTACAAAACCTTTAATACCTTCACTTCCATCATTAGTACAAATAGTTAATTTTTCACTCACACCAGTCATCTTTTCTCTCCAAAATATCAGATTTTTTGTACGAGCACCTAGAATCGAAATGATTTTATTACCTGCTTGCTTTAATTCTTTTGCTTGAGGATAACAAGGCGCTATCCCTACTCCACCACCTATTATTACGATTGGATCTTCAAATTTCTCAATATGAATCCTATTACCTAGTGGTCCAGCAATATCTAAAATTTCATCCCCTATTTTATGATGAGAAAGTAATAATGTTGATTTTCCAACTACTTGAAACACAATAGTAATTACTCCTTGCTCCCTGTCATAATCTGCAATTGTAAGGGGTATTCTTTCACCTTCTTCATTTATTCTAATTATTATAAAATTTCCTGCATATGCTTTCTTTGCTATTAAGGGTGCATTAAAATCCATTTCAAATAATGTCCCACTATCTCCAAGTTGAATTTTTTTCAAAATTTTATAAGGCATTTTCAACCATCCTTAATTTAAATAATAATCATAGTCCAATTTTGCATTTCATGTAATGATGTAGTGTTGTTCTTTATGTAATAAATAAAGGCTTTCAAGACAAAAAAAGTAATTGGTTAATTGAAAAAATTAATTTTCTAAAAAGGTTTTTTTATATTAAGAAAAAATCATTTTCATAATATAAAATATAAATTAAGGTTATTTTCCAATTAAGTGGTAAGTGAGAAAGTTATGGATGTAATAATTGTTTTAGATTTTGGTGGGCAATACGCACATCTAATAACCAGACGGATTCGAGATTTAGGAGTATATGCTGAAATTCTGCCTTATGATGTTAATCTTAGGATGTTGGAGGAAAAAAAACCAAAAGCAATTATTTTATCCGGTGGTCCAAGTAGTGTATATGAGGAAAACAGTCCCCAATTACCTGAGCAGTTTCTAGAATATACTATTAAAAACAAAATTCCTGTTCTTGGTATTTGTTATGGTCATCATTTAATTATGAAACTTCAAGGTGGAAAAGTCAAATTAAAAGTAAAAAAGGAGTATGGGAAAACTAAAATCATTATTGAAGAACCAAATTTACTATTTGATTCATTAAAGAAGGAACAAATTGTCTGGATGTCACATGGAGATCAAATAACAGAAATAGCAGATGGATTTAAAATATATGGTAAAACTGAAACTTGCCCTGTTGCTGCTTATGGAAATCAAGAAAAAAGGCTATATGGAGTACAATTTCATCCAGAAGTTTCCAACACTCCAAAAGGTAATAAAATTCTTGAGAATTTTATCTATAAAATTGCGCAATGTAAAAAAGAGTGGAAATTGGAAGGATGGATTGATAATTCGATTAATGAAATTAAAAAAGTTATAGGTCCAACTAAAAAAGTAATTTTAGGATTAAGTGGTGGTATCGATTCGTCAGTGGTCGCAGTTTTGCTAAATAAAGCAATAGGTGATAGATTACATAGTATTTTTGTAAACAACGGTTTATTAAGAAAAAAAGAGGAAATAGAGGTTCAAGAAACATTTAAAAATCAATTAAAATTTAAAAACTTTCATTACATAGATGCTGAAGATATATTTTTAGAAAGGCTTAAGGATGTTGAAGATCCAGAAGAAAAACGCCGTATTATTGGTCATACATTTATAGAAGTTTTTGAAAACAAAACCATTGAACTAGAAAGAGCAAATCCAGACATAAAATTTTTGGCACAAGGTACAATTTATCCTGATCGTGTTGAAACAAGTGCTACAAGTAAAGCTTCAGTAAAAATTAAATCACACCATAATTTAACTTTACCTGATGATATGATGTTAGAAATTGTCGAACCATTGAAAGATTTATATAAAGATGAAGTAAGAAAAATAGGAATAAAGTTAGGTATTCCTCAGGAAATTATTTCAAGACATCCATTTCCAGGTCCAGGATTAGCAGTAAGAATTATTGGTCCAATTGATAAAATAAAACTTGATATCTTAAGAGATG
>JBHLQA010000451.1:0-3088 GCA_048885285.1 Candidatus Odinarchaeota archaeon | reverse complement strand
AAAAAAGAATATTTGTGATTTGGGAAAAAAATCGTGATTTGGGAAAAAAATCTAAAGAGCAATAAATAGTTGTACCACAGCCATTATTGCACCAGAGAGTATAGGAACAGTAAAATTATCATCTACTCCAAATGAAAAGAGTTCAATTATAGGAGCCATAGCCCCACCACATACAAGAACAATTAATGGAATATCAAAAAGGAAGAAGATAAAATATCCACAAATAAGAACACTACCATAATACGCAAGTGTACCTTCCAGTGTTTTATCAAAAATTTTATGTTTACCAAACGCTAAACCAAAAATTTTCCCAAATATATCCCCAAATATAAGAAATATTAACGAAGCGATAGCTATATTTTTTTCATATACCAGAATGCTAATAAAACCAGCAACGAGAAATACTGTCATAGAGGAAAATTTATTAATTTCACCTTTTTTAAAAATTGATTTTACTTTTTTAGTCAACAACTCGTTTGTTTGTTTATGTATAAATCTTACTAAATCAAGTATTATAAAAGCTAATGCAACAGAACCAATAAGGATAAGTGAGGGAATTTTTGGATTAAAAACATAAAAAATAACAAATATGATTGCAAAAGGCCTCATCACTACTCGCCACCAATGAGCTCTAAATGTTTCATCCTCAATTTTGATTTTTTTTTTTGATATTACTTCATAAAGACCTACTGAAGCAATGTGAATAAGAATTAATATAAAGAATAAATTATAAGCACTTGTAGGATAGATTTGAAAAGCAGAAAAACCAAGAATAGGAAATATAATAAGAGATAAGAGAGAGCCCATCTTACAGATATAGACAAAAAGAATAACTAAAAATAACAAATATAACATTACAAAGAAAATCTCTAAACTAAGAGCCATATATCTAACCAAATAAAAAAGTAATAAACCTGTCGATGTCGCTACTCCCTGACCTCCACGAAAATTAAGGTAATAAGGGAAAATATGACCGATAATAGCGGCAATTGCACTTAATTGCATAAAAAAGAAGTTAACCTCTAAACTATAAGCCACTAACATTGCTACTAGGCCTTTTAAAGTGTCAAATATTGCTATAGGAATGGCATATTTAATCCCTAAGATTCGAAATGCATTTAATGTTCCAGGATTCTTTGTCCCTTCCTCCCTTAAATCAATACCCTTTAATTTTCCAAAAAGAAATGCGGGTAAAATACCTCCTAGTAAATACCCAATTATTATACTCAAAATGCTTAAGAAAAGCTCAATAAAATCCATTAATTCTCACTTTTTTTGATATTATGTATACTTGAATAAAATGCATATAAATAGTTTTTGTCAATGGTTTTTAGTTATTAAAAATAGAAGAAAATGGTATC
Organism: Candidatus Odinarchaeota archaeon; assembly: GCA_048885285.1. Classification (GTDB taxonomy): domain Archaea; phylum Asgardarchaeota; class Lokiarchaeia; order Sigyniarchaeales; family SOKP01; genus Loki-b32. The sequence continues at coordinate 1,727 of JBHLQA010000451.1, read as the reverse complement.
TAAGCATCTGATAACTGAATTTTGAATATCAAAATAAAGTAAAAAAAAAAATAGAAAATAAAAAAAAAATAAGTTTCCTCATCCGAAATTGGAAAATCTCTTCACTGGAGCTTGCTTTTTATCTGTTTGGATCGAGATCTTAAAGTAACTTCAGTAACTTTAGCCACTTCTGAGACTTCTGCTTGAGTCTTCCTACAGTTTCCCGCTTTTGCTGCCATATATATAACACTCGCAGCCAAACCTTTTGGATCTTTTCCTGTTCGTAATAATCCATTCTTAGAAGCTTCAACAAGCATATTAATCGCGTGTTTCTGTGTTTCCATTGGTAAGCCAAGGTCATTCCCGAACCGAAATACCAATTGCTCAGCAGTAATTGGTTTATATTTTAAATTTAGCTCAGGTAGTACTTCCTTAACAATCATACCTAAAGAGCGGTGTACCGTCCTTCTTGGAGTCATAGAAGCTTCACATACTTCTTCAAGCAATCTTGGAAATTCATGTACTCTAATTGCTGCATATAATGCAGCTGCGATAAATCCATCAATAGATCTCCCCATTGTTAATTTTTTCTTTGCTACAACTGAATAAATCTTCCATGCGGTCTCCTTTATGTATTCTGGTATATTCATTTTGCTTGTTAGCATTTTAAGCTTAGGTTTTGCTTCCCAGAAATTTCTCTCGATGCTTGAGATCAATGAATTTTGGATTTTGGATAATCTTGAAAATAATGTTTTCCCTCGGGCATTTATTAATCGACCTTTTGAATCGATCTTTGAATTTGGCAACATCGTTCGTGGCCCAAATTCACGCCACCTTGGTTCAGTTCTACGCCTTTTGTTGACTTCTTCTACGGTATAAGCACGGCGTTCATTTCCAACGAGATTGCGTCCAAAGCTCATACCACAATTCAAACATACATTATCTCCATCCCGAGACTCAATACAAGGATTACTACAACATTGAGCATCTGAACTGCAGCTTATTCCCTCCTCTGTAGTGGCTTTTGTTGAACGTAGTCTATCTTTATAACTCATATCTGTTCACTTTTTATTATATTTATTCTTTTCCTGCAGACTCTATAATAATCAATAAGGATATTGATCAAAGCATTTTACTTTCTGTATTGCTAATGATCAGTTTTATTTATATTTTTTTTGTTTTTATAACATAAATATTAATTTATTATTATAGATAGTGTCTATTTATTGTGCTATGACATTAATTGGTACCCCACTATATAAAAGCTTTTCTATGTAGATTTGTTATCTTGATAGGAACAAACGAAAAGTGGGTATTTTGTGGGTAAATTATAAATTATAAGTTTATGAAGATAAATAATTGTTCACTAATTCTAATCCCAAAAACAGCATAGAAAATTCCAAAAGCCATTATTCCAAAATGAAAAAGATAAATTAACATGTAGGCTCCTAAATTATCAATTAATCGATTAGAATAAGTAACTGAAATCAGTAAATTCCCTAGTATCATGCAAATTATAGCAATAATAATAAAAATCAAATAAATATAACTCAACAAATTCCACTTCGGGAATAAAAAATGATTATTCCTTTCCTTTATTGAATTTATAGAAATCATTATAAGATTTTCAAAAATAGTTATTAATAAAATAACCCCAAAATAATCCCATAAGATAGAATAAATTGGAAATGATATATAGAGGACTCCTAAGAAAATACAGCATGAATTCAAGATAAATGTTAAGTAGC
>JBHLQA010000450.1:0-3092 GCA_048885285.1 Candidatus Odinarchaeota archaeon | reverse complement strand
TACAATAGATCAAACAGCTTGGTTAGCATTAGTTGAAGGTGCTATTAACCTAGTATTCTATGCGAAGGATATTTTAAGTAATACTGCCTTTGAAAAAATAACGATATATAAAAGAATTTCTACTCAAGGTCCAAATCTAATTATTATTCTTTCCATAATTTTTGGAACGATAGGTATCATTGCAGTAGGGGCAATTATATTATTATGGAAGAAATTCAGATAAAGGGATAAGACTCTAAATAAATGATAATCTTTAGTAAAAGAGATTTGAATCTTTTCTAATCTCTCTTAAGTATTTTAAAATTATTTATTTTTTTCGTCTTTATTTATAAAAGTGGAATTAAATTGATATATATAGAAAAAAAAGAGATAATTAAATTAATACAATTTTAATAGTTTGCACTTCCTTAATTCATTTATTATTGAACTCTCGTATTTACTACCGAACATTCCATTGCATAGCACACTCACCAACTCCACCTTTCTGAACACCTTCAAATCGAAGATTTCTAAAACCAAACTTATTTTTCACTTTAGATAAAATTCCCATCATAACCTGAGGAAACATACAAGCGGGACTCCCAAAGTCATGATATCTAAAATATGTATTAGCAAAACACATTTTACAACTGTCTTGATAAGCCAGAATTTTGACTATGTTTCCTTCTCCATCTCTTTTAACATCAACCTTAGCATTATCTGTAATTGCCCATTCTTTCTCCAAGAATTCTCGTAGTAGTATTAAAAAATCTTCGGTTGTTTCGACAGCATCGTCATTGAATTCTTTTCCAATTGTTCGACCAATCTTCGTTAATATTTCATCTTTTTTATTAGCAGGTAAAGCTTTCTGTAAAGCATACCATAGTTTAAAAAAAGTATTATAAGGAACTGTATCAAATTGGTTTGGTAAGGCATTAATTTCATCCTTAGTTAAAGTTCCCATTCTTATATATCACTTAATCATTATATTTATCTTAATTAGATGATAAAAAGTACATATCTTAAGAGTTCTTATTATTTAATATTAAAATTTAGAAAAAAGTGATTAATATTTATATGTATATCATACTTAAAATTAATGCTTTGAAAATTAAATAATGATGAGAGAAAAAAAAAGTTATATTTAAAAAAAAAGGATTTATGATTCAATTAAAGCTCTCGCATTAGTTTGCCAATCACTTACTGTCTTTGCAGAGGCACCTGAGATACTTGCCGAAAGTTTTTCTGGATCTGCAGCTATTAACTCGAATATATTAGTGATTCCCTGAGCGAGTAGATTTTCAACAGTTCCTTTCCCAATACCTTTTATTTTAATTAAAGGAGGCTCAATTTCAGATTCTTCACTTATAATATTTTCAGTTTGATCCGTTTTATCCTCCTCATATAATGATTCAATTGTGAAGTCCAAACCTGAGGACTCTGGAATATCAACTTTATCAGTATCTGCGATTCCCGCACCAGTTATAAAAAATTCACATTCTTCAGGGGGCAAGTCAGGAGCATCAACTATAACTGCTCTACGTTTTAAGGAGTTATTTGATGAAAATCCCTTTGTCTTGAACATTACTCGAAAGTGGCATCCATGCGCAACTATATTACCGCCAATAGCATCGTCTGATGAAAACATGCCCATCATTTTAGTTGCTACTTGGTTTGTAAGTAAAACGGCACAATTATATGTTTCAGCAATTCGAGATAACCCGTGTATCATATAATTGAGAACTGCTTGTCGCGGGGCCAGTTGTCCGATTCCAACATACTCAGATCTGAGTAACGCCATTAAACTATCAATTATAATTAAGCGGACCCCGCGTGTCTTACAGAGATTTTCAGCCTTTTGAATCATCTGAGATTGATGATCGGAGGAATAAATACGAGCATGAAAAATCTTTGATAAAACTTCAGTAGGGTTAAGTTCAAATCTCTTGGCAATTCTTTTAATCTTTTCTTTGGAAAAAGTATTCTCTGTGTCAATATAGGCAACTGAGCCATTTAATCCACCCTTTTTTTCAGGTAATTGGATAGTGACTGATATCGAATGTGCCAAGGCTGTTTTTCCCGATTTGAAAGGACCATACACCTCTGTCAGTTTACCTGTTTGAAATCCTCCACCTAAGATCCTGTTCAATTCAGCAGAACCAGTTGTGAAATATTCTACATTATCACCTATTTTTGCTGCAGGAGTGAAATCCGTCATACCCAATGCATTTCTAGCATTCCAAATCAGCTTTTTGGCAGTTTTTTCTCCAAGTCCATCAATAGTAGCGATTGTAGAATGAGGACTCATGGCAAGTGCTTCAGCTGAGCTTATACCATTTTCTTGAAGTAACTTAATTTGACGTGCATTAATTCCTTTTACTTGATCTAAATCAGCCATTCTTTATTTTTTTCAACTCCTTTTTTGTAATTCTGTTGAGTATTCATAAATATAAATATATATAAAGAAAAAATAGGATATATCTTCTTGATTTTCAAATTATTACTAAAAATTTAAATGAAATAAAATATGAAAAAAACGTAAAATTTGTTAATCGAGAAGTAATTTTAAGCCTTGTCTAAATTGATTTGGACTCACGCCATGTAAAAGAGCTTGATGCAAAAAGTTAATATTAAGTTCTATGATTGATTTAACACCATTATTTTCCAATGTTAATGTTTTTAAAACTTTATATAAAGAGTAATCAGAGTCTTTTTGCATACCAAAATATCCACCATAAGCCATGAATAAATTACCCATGAGTTCAAGATCGTCTGGTGAGTTATTTATGTAGCATTGTTCGCAAACTACACCAAAACTTAATCCTTTCTTGAATATTTTTGCCCCTTTCTTGATAGTATTTTGACAAATACCACATTTTAAACCTTCATGGATATTCTGAGTAAGTGAATGTTCAGAATCTACAGTATTTAATTCCATGTTATATAAAAAAATTAAATACATTTAAAGAAAAAATAAAAACTAGCCTAATCATTTTAGAACATATGAGAACCATGAGCCAATAACTGCACCGTTGATCGCTCAAACCAATCCTTTTGAATATGAGAGACGTGAAACCCGTCCTGTGCTGAATATGGGCGGGAAGCAATTACCG
>JBHLQA010000449.1:0-3097 GCA_048885285.1 Candidatus Odinarchaeota archaeon | reverse complement strand
TATTATTAGAACAATTAAATAATATTATTCCACCTGTCGCATGAGAAATATTTGTATTTGATATAATTGAATTATTACAATTGATCAAAATTATTTGCCCGTAATCATTAAAATTTGAAGATATTTCTGATTCATTCCAACGGTAGAGTAACGATTTTGAATTTACTAAATTTGTTTCGTCTATATCATATGAAAGATTATTAAAAGTAATAGGGGGTAAATAGTCCTGTTCCTTAAAAAATATGTAAATTCCACAATAAGTTAGTTGATTTTCTAAAATTGTAATATTAAAAACATTATATAAATAAATACCAGCGTTTTCATTATACATCAACTTATTCTGGGTAAGGTTATTATAATCACTCTGTTCTAGAAAAATTCCATTTCCATAGTCATCTGAAGATTGAAAACCTTGAGGATTAGTATTATTATTAATTGTGTTATTAAAGATTAAATTGTAATAACTTCCATAATTCGATCGGATACCATTAGAATTGAATGAGATAATATTTTCAGTTATATTATTATAACAACTCTCTTGAAGAAACAAGCCATCTAAAGTATTATTAGTTAATATATTGTCAAATATTGTGTTATTATTACAACGGTCCAATACAATACCTGTCATAGCAAAGTCATACGAACGTAAATCTTTATTATTATCTGTCACTCGATTTTTTGTAATATTATTGTTGGAACAGTCGTCCTTAAGATGAATTCCAACTTCATTATATGAGACATTATTCTCTATAATTTTGCTAGAATAAGTTGATCTTATTTTAATTCCAAAGTAATTACTATTATTAATTTCATTAGATGCAATGGTTATATTATGAGAAAAAGTTAAATCAATCCCATATTCCTTATTGTTGTTTAATGTATTGTTTCTAATTGTAATATTTTTACAACAATGTAAGCTAATTCCTATTGAAGAAGAAGAAATATTAAAATTAGAAATTAATGAGTCATTACATCCAGTTAATATAATTTGTCCTGGGGGTCCATCCCAAGTAAAATAACTATTGTCTAAATTTGTAATGGCATAATAATAATATATAGGATTTCCATTTACAGTATTGGTTGTATCAATATTATACTCTAAATAATAAAGATTACCACCACTGAAACTTAAACCACAGTCTACCATCTGATTACCTGTTAGGTTATTATAGTGACATTCAATAAAATAAATTCCTCTTCCATTGTTTAAAAGATTATTTTGAGTAAAATTGTTATTATCACAATCTCGTCGAAATAAGATTCCATAAATCCCATTATCAGAAATATTATTTTCTTTTATAATATTCATTGTACAACTATTATTAGCCCAAAGTCCTGATTGACCATTATTTTTAATAGTATTATTTAATAAAATATTATTTTCACAATTAGATTCTAATTCAAATCCATGGTGAGAATTATGATGAATTTGATTATCGGAAAAATTGTTGAAAGAACTACTTTCTATTCTTATTCCAACTTCACTATTAAATATTTCATTTTTTTGAATTGTATTATTTTGACAATTAGATAGAATAATACCATGTCTAGGATTAGCGAATAATATATTATTGGTTATTTTACCATTAGTAACATTATTAAGCATCATTCCAGGATACATTTCGCTGGATCCTATTAGAGTACAATTATTAATTTGAAAATAATCTATTGAATTTTCTATAAGGATGCAAAAACCAGAAACTTCACCGTCAATTGTGACATTTTCAATTATATGAGGATCTGCTAAAGTTCCAGTTCTATTTTGAATCCAATCAAAATCCATCGCGGACCAATTATCATTTATGATATGGATTGAAGGACAATTAGGCCAAAAGTCTGCTGATTTTAAATTAGAATCGTTATTAGGGGATTGAAGATTCTCTTTTGTTATAAAATTGTTCCAAAATTCTCCTCCAAGAAATAAAGAACTAGAGATTACAAAAACTAATATTAACAAAACTTCAATTTTCTTTTTTTGTTTCATAGTCATCTGGATTAACTATAAATTTAATATGGTAATATTAACAATTCACCTTATTATATTTATTTTAATTTTTGAAGCTTTTATATTGATAGAAATTTTAGAACTAAATCGATTTTTTTGACCAAAAAAGTATAATTTAAACATAAAAATTAATTTAAAGAAGAGAGAAGAGTTCTTATAACCTATAGAATTTCGGAGATTGATAGAAATATTATATTCATATTAAATTCTCCTAATATTTTTAGTATTAAATTTTAAAATAGTTATTAAATAAGAAAAAATCAATTAATTTGTTAATAAAGAATTCTTAAAACAGAATGAGATTTTTACATTCTAAGTTTTTACTGCAAAAATATATCTTAATTTATGAATATGTGGTCCAAGTTCACCATGATCTTCCTTTTCTTCGATTATATTTGTTTCAATTACATTAAATGCTTTAAAATGATCTAATAAATCTTTTTCTGTGAAGTAATGCGTTGGACGGTAACGTTTACTCTCAAAAGTATTTTCTTCTATCTTGGCACCCTTTCCAAAACTCTCTTCTAACTCAGAAAAAACTGAGAAAAATACAAAACCATTTTCTTGAAGCTGGTTATAACATTTTTCTAAGAATAGTACTCGTTGATTTTCAAGTAATAAATGAAGTACATTAAAGCAAAATATTGCATCATATTTCTCAGTACTAAATGGCATATTTAATACAGAACCTAAGATCATTTTGGATTTTGAATCAAATTTTTTGGAGATCTTTATTGCTTCTTCAGAAATTTCAATACCGGTTACATCATAATTATTAATTGAAAAAAATTTTGTATGCCTTCCGTAACCAGAACCAGGAATGAGAATTTTATTGATATTATACTTTTTAAATAATTTAAGGGAATATTTTGCTACTGTACTTGGCTCAGTTCCCCAAATTTTTCCTTTATCCAAGAATCTGCTGTTCCAATATTCCATGAGAACTTAAGAGAAATTCAACTAAAAGATAATATTATTCAAAAAAAAAATATATTAATAAATATTAAAATTTCTATTTTATTGATTCAATGTTAGATTATTAGGAATGTAGCCAAAAATTGCAAAATAAAGATAAACAAATGAAAAAAATAG
>JBHLQA010000448.1:0-3109 GCA_048885285.1 Candidatus Odinarchaeota archaeon | reverse complement strand
TGATTCAAAAAAAAAAGCGTAATTGTTTTTTTATTTGATGAATATCATTAAATAAATGATAATTGAGGAAATAAAATTTTCAGATAAAAATATATCTATTGAAAATACAGAAGAAGTGAATTCTTCCTATAAAATTAAATCTTATATAACTAAGTTAAAAATAATAGAAGAAAGAAAAATTCCTCAAAAGAGTATCAATGATGTTATAAATCATTTTTTTCATAAAAATAAAAATATCTCAAATAAAACAAAGAATTCTATTACTAAAATTATTTATAGTCAAAAAGATAGAATCATAATTTTAACCACTAACCATGGTAAAGAAATTATATTAAATCGAGATAAATTAATAAGAGATTACGGATGGTTCTTTTTCATAGAAAAGCCAGTAAAACAATCAAAAAAAAAAAAAAGTAAAAAAAAAGAGGAAAGAAAACAAGAAACTACCATAAGTTCAGAAGAATTTCATTTTGAGGAAACAAAAATTCCTCTGAAACAAAAGGAAAATATAAGAGCATTATATAAAACAAAAGAGTATAATTATTACCTAAAAATAATTAAAACCAAAGAAATAAAACAAATTCCAATAAAGGATGTTCTTCATGATTTCTTTTTTAAAGATAATCTCGTTCCGCTTGATGAAAAAAAAAGTATTAAAAAAATTATTTATTATTTTAATGAAAAAGTTATAGTTATTAAATCCCTAGTGGGAGATGAGATGTATGAAAACTTAGAGAACCTAGTAAAAAAATATGGATGGTATTTTTATATTACTGGAGTCCCAGTAGGAAAGAGTGAATTATGTCTTGCCATTGATAAAATTGAAAAACGATTTAATAATGACTATTTTTCGAATATAGCTCTTATAAATGATTCTTATAAAAATCAAAATATTAGGGTAACTATCTACCCAATTGTTCTTAAACCGAATCATAATTGTCATATTTTAGGCTTAGGAAATCTTAATATCTTATTGGATTGTGGACTTTCAGAAAAAGATGAAGAAAAAGAAATTGAAGGTGATATGAGGCATATCGAAGATTATCTTCAGAATTTACCCAAAAATATCTTAGAAGAAGAAAAAGTTAGAAAGAATATTGCTATAGATGATCAAGATGATATAATTTTAGAAAATATTCCACATAATCCTAAAATTGATGCTATCTTTATATCACATAGCCATTATGATCATATTTCTGGGTTGAAGGAATTAATCAAATTATATCCAGATGTTCCTATTTTAAGTTCTAGAATAACAATCGACCTGTATCTTCTTAGGGATTCAAACTTCTTAAAACAAGATAATTATGATGAAATTGAAGAAGAGGAATACCAAAATATTGTCAGAAATGTAATTTATGTTGAAAATGGTACTAAAATCGAATTTAAAGATTCAAATTGTTTTCTTTCCTTTTTTCATGCAGGTCATATGCCAGGGGCTTTGATGATGTTGGCAAAAGTAAATGATTTTAGATTTTTGTATACAGGAGATTATACATATATTGATATTACTCCATTTGCAGGCACAAAACGTTTTTTAGAACAAATATCTCGTCCTATAGATTATTTATTAATTGATGGCACTGCTGCTCAGGATGATTATGGGAACTTATCTGATCAATTTCATAGTTTAATCTTATTTTTAGAACAAAAAGCAGAGTATGGAGACAACTCTTTAATTGGGGCAGATCCATCAAGTTTAGCTATAAGTTTCATGTTAATTTTTTGGAGGTATTTTAGAAAACTTCAATTAAGGCGAAATTACAAAAAACGACCTAATATCTATGTAGACATGATGGTAAGGAAAAATATCCAAGTTATCAACCATCGTTATGAGTATATTTACGGTCCAATTTCAAGACTAATTCGAGATAAAGCAAATCCTTTCAATAGTATAAAATTTAGATGGTTTGATCATTCTAATTTAGATTTTATTCGTAAGAAAAATAACATAATAATTTCACATCCACCCGATCTTTCTTATGGATTAATAAGAAATATTATTAATATTGTAGGTCGAAATCCACATAATTTTGTTTTTCTGGCAGGTTCAATTCATGAATCTCCTGGAGCAGAACTAATTGAAGGAGCAGATGAAATAGAGTTCTCTGAAACATGGAAAATGCCATTTCGTGCCTTTTTACTTAATACTTTTGCTCCGCATATTAAAATTAAATTGCATGCGGATAAAAATCAACTGAGAGAAATGATAGAAAATTTGGAACCAAAAGAAGTCTGTTTTTTCCATCAATCTGCTAAAAAATTGACTGAAGTTGTAGAATTTGTAAAAAAATTAGGTGTGGAAAAAGTTTCATTACCTATAAAGAGGAAACTCCTAATATTAAATTGAATGTGATAGATTATAGAAAACTAACCAAAAATCTTTAACATAACAAATTCTTATTCTTCATCGAATTATAAATATAATAAGGTGGTTAGAAATATACTCTGAAAAAGTAATGGATCACTTCAGAAATCCTCGAAATATGGGTGAAATGAGAGATGCTGATGCGGTAGGCGAATATGGTAATCCTACATGTGGTGATTTAATGTATATATACATAAAAGTAAAAGAGATAAATGGACAAGAAATAATTGATGATATATCTTTTCAAACGTTTGGGTGTGCAGCAGCCATTGCATCATCATCAATGATTACTGAGATAGCTAAAGGAAAAACATTAGATGATGCAACTAAAATTACTCGAGATGATGTTGCAAATTCTTTAGATGGACTCCCCCCTATAAAATTGCATTGTTCAAATTTAGCAGCCGATGCTTTACACGTTGCTATAAAAAATTATAGAGAAAAAAAATAATAGTTTCTTTTTAAATTAATAATTCCTCAAAAATTGTTTTTTAAATCTCAACTAAATTACTTCTATCAATTACTTTTATATTTGAAATGTAAGATATTTTCTGAACTTCTGTTAATAAACCCGATTTTGAGTCCAATTCATTTGAAAGTTCACTTTTCTTATTAAAAGACAAAATTTTTGATTTTTTTTTAAAAGTAACTATGAAACTAATACGATTTGTCTCCTCATCTATTGAATCGATTCCAAGGATCGTATAATACTTCAAATACCTTATAAAAATAGGACTTAAA
>JBHLQA010000447.1:0-3111 GCA_048885285.1 Candidatus Odinarchaeota archaeon | reverse complement strand
AGAATGCTAATATCATTATTTTTTTTTTTTAATTTCAGGATAATAATTGTTTAGATAATCCTTATAATAATGAGATTTATTAAGTAAATATTTTTGTACAATCGGTTTAAACATCATGTTAAAAAATCGTGAAATGGCTACTTTTTTTCTTACAGCACTGAAATAATCATCAAGAGTGTGTCTTTGATAATTCAAAAGTTCTTGACTTTTTTTGGTTGTCATAAAACCACAGTGAAATCCCCTTTCCCGTCTGAACGCCTCTTCAGGTAATTCTTTAAAACCGATACCAAAGATTCCCAACATAACTTTGAGATATTCTCGATATGAAATTCGGCATTGTTCTCCACCCGCAATATGTAAAATGTTTCCCCAAATATCTTTGTTTTCCACAGCATTAGTAAGGGCAAGACCAACATCTTTAGTATCACAAATTTCAATACAAGTATCAAGAGGCATTTCAAACATTAAAGGATCCATCTGCAATTTATATAATGAAACAATATAAGTAAGTCGAAAAATTGCCCACTCCAATGAGGAATTTTTAATTAATTCTTCACATTTTATCTTTTGTTTGGCATATTCATCATCTTCATTTGGATTTGGTAAATCTTCAGGAGTTATTAAAGGATTTTTGCGTCTATCTCCATATATTGCAACTGAAGATGTAAAAATAAGTTTTGGTTTCTTAGGTTGATTCTCTATAGCTTTAATTATGTTTGTTGTTCCTCCAACATTTACAGATTCTGCAAGTTTTGGTTTTTTATCAGCAAGAGGCGGAATAATTGCAGCAACATGAACAACGACATCAATATCATGAACAGCCATTTCTATATCATTAAAATTTCTTAAATCTCCCCAAAATATTTGTATATCTTTTTTGCATCTATTCGCTAGCCTTTTGTTTTTCTTGTTCTTAACATCAAATATTCTTACATCATAATTTCTGTTAAGCATTTCTTTTAATGTACTCAACCCTACATTTCCAAATGCTCCAGTTAATAAAACTTTCGTATCAGTTCCTCATTTTATTTAATTTTATTCTAAACGTATATTGATTTTTGGGATTCATAATAAGGTGATATTTTTACTAAGTAATATTTTATAATAGGTCCCAATGGACGAATTAAGTGTCTTTTAAATCCGAATTTCCTTTTTAAGGAAATTAGATAATCATTAAATGTAGTTCTTTGATAATTAAGCAATTTCTGAGATTCTTCAGTATCAAGCCAATCTGTATAAAACCATTCACTATTGTTTTTAGGGATACGAAAAGATGTCTCAGGTATCATTCTAATTCCAATTGAATCAAAAACCTTTTGTATAAATTCTCTTTGATATAATCTACAATCTTCTCCACCACCTAGTAATAAGATCTTACCAAGTGTATTAGCTTTTACAGCATTAGCTATTGCCTTCCCTACATCTTGTACTGATATAATTTCTATACGTTGATTAAGTGGTATTTCAAACATCATTGAAGCCAATTTCATATTAAAATTAAGAGGCATGACAGCAGCAAGACGCACAATTGTCCAAGGGAGTTTGCTATTTCTTACTAATTCTTCACATTTTATTTTATGTTCGGTATAACTGTCAGTAGAGATAACTGGATCGTCAGATTTCCGAGGTGGAGGATTATTCATTTGAGGTCCAAAAACAGATATGGAACTAGTAAAAATGAATTTGGGTTTATTTTCCAATGAATTAGCAGCTTTTATCAAATTTTTAGTTCCCCCAACATTAACTTCATATGCTAATTTTGGATTTTGTTCACTAAAAGGAGGAATGATGGCTGCTAAGTGAATAATGACGTCAATATCTTTCACAACTTTTAATATTTCGTTTAAGTTCCTTAAATCTCCCCAGACTACATCAATGATATTTTTATATTTGTCCATGATCCTTTGATTCTTCTTTGTTTTTAGATCAAAGGCTCTAACATGATAATTTAATTCAATTAATTCTTTCAATGTACTTAATCCTACATTGCCAAAAGCTCCTGTTAATAAAACTTTCATGAGAAATTCACTATATTCTTAAGTAGATGTTAAATTCAGTTTATATTTTGCAATTATGATATATTCTTTATTTGGATATATCTTAATTTGACACATCCTACTTTAAATAAAAAAAAGTCTTGAGATATTTAAATATATCGAAATCGAATATATCATGGTTCAATATATAATAAAATCAAAAAAGACGAAAAGTTATATAAGATCAAATTCTTATCGTTTTTTTAAGCTTTCAATTCTCTGGTCAATCTCATTAACAAGATTTTCTAATTTACTAATAATTTTAGATATCACAATTTTTCTTTTTGAAAGAATTTTAAGTTTTTCATTGTTGGTTTTATCGATTAAACTAGCATCATCAATCAAATCTAAACCGAAAAATTCCTCAAAATCATCAGGAAGGCTAAAATTTGTTAATCCAATAGTCGACATGATCATAGAAAGGAGTGATTTCCGCATGTTTTGTTGCCTTTCAAGAAGCATTTTCAGAGTTTCCTTACCTTTCTCTGTAATCTCATAAACCTTTCGTTCTCTTTTTCCATCCATTTCACTTGTAAATTCAATCAACTCTTTATCTGTTAATGATGATAGATGGGGGTATAATGAAGATGCCGTTGGATTCCATACTCCATAGGTATCTTCCTTAATTTTTTGCATTAGACTATATCCATGAGATGGTTCTTTTTCTAATGCTAATAAAATTAAAGTACTTATATGTCCTTTTTTCATTGATTGTTCAATACCATCAGCAATCTCATCAATTTCTCGAGAACTTTTTGTAGTAGCTTTGTTATTTACGGGATTCATATGAAAAACCAATATAAAAATAAAGTGATTAAATATCAATTATAGATATATCAAAATACGTAATAAATATATATTTTTATTTCTCTAATTCATATTTTTTTTAGAACTTGAATTTTCTATCATAATAATTAATGAAAGTGGAATTATCCAAGCTAATATTGAGAAGAGCAATAACCATTCTAAGAAAGGAGTATTATCAATTAGATTTATAATAGCAACCGTCAATGGACCAATTATCCCATAGACACCCGGAATCTTAGGAATTTTTGTGTTGTAAAGTACTATCAAC
>JBHLQA010000446.1:0-3118 GCA_048885285.1 Candidatus Odinarchaeota archaeon | reverse complement strand
TATTAAATTTTCAGCAGCTTCACTTGATTTACCCAATGCTAGGGCAAGTTTCTCAATAGGTAAATTATTATGGAGCTTGATTAAACCATATACTCTCTTTTTTATTCTTTCTTTGGTGATATCTTGCTTAACTGCTATATGGACTTTTGATTTCCCTTTTTCTTTCCTACCTCCAAATTCTCTCTCCAGCTTTTCTCCTAATTCTTCAATACCAGCATCTTTTACTGCTTGTTCGATACCCTCTCCCATTTTCTCCATTTTAGCTCCTAATTGGTCTAATTTTTTCAGATCTCCAATGTTGTTTTTTACAAACTTCATAGATTTTCGAACTAATTCTGAAACTGAAGCACCTAATCCATCAGCCCAATTTCTCCATTCCTCACTCATATCAGGGTCTACAGATATATTTATTCGAGATACTCTTCTTTTCGCTTTTTCAATCTTTTTTTGAATTTTTTCGTTAAATTTTGCCTCATGTTTCTCAATTTTTTCTTTTAGTGCTTTAAGTTTTTCCTTAGCATGTTCAATATGTTCTTTAGCATCTTCTCCATAGTATTCTAATTCTTCTTTTATATCTCCTACATCATTAAGTAATGCTTCGCGCTCATCTATAATGTCTTCTAATTCATCTTTTAAATCATCCTTTATATCAGCAGTTTCATCTTTTAAATCTTCAATTACATCTTTTAAATCATCATGAAGATCATCTAATTCATATATTAGATCATCTCGAATTGTATTCAATTCCAATTTTACTTTGCCAAGATCTTTATCATTTTTTTCTTTTTTAATTCCATCATTCTTTTCTTCTTCATTTGACATTTGATTTATACCTTAATTTCTTTTTTATTGATTATTTTTAAATTTCTTCCTATTTCTTTCTAAATTCTCTGTATTAACCTTTATTGGATTATAAACTAAAATTGTCTTTTTGTTAACTTGAATATCATCAATATAATAGACTTTCCCTTTTACTTCTGTTCCACGTCCGATTATTATATCTCTTCCTCTCACATCTCCTTCAACTAATGTACCAATAAGAGTAATATCCTTTCTCGCAATAATATCACCATAAACCTTGTATGGATGTTTATACATACTTTTTTTGATTAATTGTTCACGACCAATTGAAATATCCACACCAGTAATGCTCCCATGAATAGTTGTTGAGCCAGAAATTACAATATCTTTATGGGAGATAATATTACCCTGAACTCTTGAAGATCCTGAAAAATTAATATCCTGATGGACTTCAATTTTATTTCCCACTCTGAGAGAACCAGAATTTATTAAATCATTTTTAATAGAAATCTCCCCTTCTACTGATGTAGAACCAGAAAATCTAGCATCACCCTCAGCATTAAGAGAGCCAAAAAGCCTAAAAGATCCAGAATTTTTAATATCACCAAGAACAATCAAATCACCTTGAATTCTTGTCGAACCTGAAGAACTGAAAGCATTACATTCAAAATTTCCTGCAATCCTAAGTGAACCGGAAGTATGTAGTTCATCATCAATTTTACCTCCTGATAATTTTCCTGAACCAGAAATTTTCACATTTCTAACCTACTATTAAATTATAAAAGCAAATTAAAATATCCACATTTTTATCTTACTCGATTTTAAGTTTTTTATTAATTTCATATTCTTTTTCTATTTTTTATTTATTCATTTTTATTTACTTCAATTTATATTCAAGTACCTTTCTCTGTATTTAGTAAGTAATATTGATGATCATGATAAAAAAATAAAAAAAATGAATTATTTAGAATTTTCTTAAGTATCCATTACGAATACTGTTAATGATTATTAATTCCCTCTTACTCAAACTTTCTTTTTTCATTTTTTTTTCCACCATTTTTATTTATTTTTTGTTATTGTGTATTTTTTCTTTTCATTGATCATTAAGTGTGTATTATTATATTTAAATGTTGTGGAACAATAGTGTGTATAAAAAATTAAAAAAATGAATAGGAATGTGAGAAAAAGCAGTCTAAATAATTTTTATAAGTTTTTTATATAGTGTGTAATAATATTAGTACACAAATAAAGTTAAAATTTTAATGTTAAATATTGAAAGTCTGATAAGAATTATCTTTATTTTTATCTTAATTTTTATTTTTATGCAATTGAGAAAGTAATATGAAATTTCTTATTGACAAATTTGGGTAAATTATGAAATATTTCAGTGATTGGTGATTGTTTTAATCATGAAATCATTGCAATCCCTCCAAAAAGAAAAGCAATTGCTAATAGAAAGGTATGTAAGAACCAATTAGAGAGAACTATACGGGAGGCACCATCACTTCATCCCCGGCTTTCCCAATAACCCTTATAATCATAATTAACAATCTCTATTCTAACAACCCATTTTACCCATTTATACCCTAATTGATTAGGAGCGACTACTCGGATTGGAAATCTATGTTCAGGGGGAAGTACTTCACTATTCATTTCATATGCTAAAAGAACATCATTTTCAGTAGCTTCTTCTATTGTTAAAGAAGAATTGTAATCATCTGCGGCGTAAAAAAACCACATCTAAAGCATACTCATTTATCTGTGCCATAACTAGTAAATTTTTAAGAGGAATGCCTTTCCAGATTGCAGTACCTGAAAGTCCCTCCACACATTATACTGTTGCAAGTACTTCAGTTGAAGGTTGTGAAGTAAAATTTGAATAGGTAAAAGTTAAAGTATTATTAACTTGTCCATCAATAATTAAAATCCACGAATTTTCATTAATTTGGGGAATTTCTCCTTTTGAAATAATAAAAAAATCATTATTTGGAGTAATTAAATTTCTACTAATATATAGACATGTAAATGCTGTTAAAGGAATACTAAAAATAAATATAATAACTATGAATTTAAAATAAGCCTTTTTAGGCCTAATCATATTAATTCTTAAGTTTTAAAGACTTAATCATATTGTTTAAGAAGCAAGAATTGAAATTGGTTATATATAATTAAGAATTTTCAAATTTTAAAAGTTCGTGAGTATAAATTATAAGATATTAATTTTTAATAATATTCATTGTGTAGATTTTAACAAATTAAAAAAAGAGTATTTAAATATAAATATCATCTATTAATTGAATTAAAAAAAAGAAAAAAT
>JBHLQA010000445.1:0-3123 GCA_048885285.1 Candidatus Odinarchaeota archaeon | reverse complement strand
GAAAATTTAAATTATCATCATTAGAAATTAAAACACGATGTAGTTTTGCGAAATTACTTATGTCGTTATAAATAATTCAACATTTTACAATTTACCATCTAAAGAAATGGTGATTAACTTGTATAATCGTGTACCAGATAAATTTCGGTTTATAATTAAAATATGGCAAAAAATTACTCATGAACTTAATGAGACTGAACTTGACACTAGGATAAAAGAGTTTTTTAGCAGACTAATTCCTTTAAAAGAAAAATTGTTTGGAATCCTTCTACAATTTCCACCATGGTATAAATTCACAGAAAAACATTTAGATCAATTGATATTTTTAGTCAAAAATCTTCCATCCTAATATAAATACATAATTGAATTACGAGATAATTCTTGGTTTAGTACTGATGCTCTTCTAAATGTAATTGATGGAAGAGATTTAATACTTGGAACTACTTATATGCCAAATATTAAGTCATATTATTTACAAAATCATAATTTTTATTACATTCGGCTGATAGGAGATAGAATGCTTACAGAATTTAATCGAATCCAAAGAAGCCAAAAAGAGATTTATGAAAACTTGTTCAAGAATATTCAAAACATGATTAAAGATCCAAATGTGTATGAAATATTTATTATTGTGAATAATCACTTTCAAGGATATGCTCCTGGGTCAATTAATTTATTAAAACAGAAGCTTGGTTTATCTTATCATAATTTTAACAACCAAAAAAAAATATTTGACTTCATCTAATAACCTTCTTTTAATTCTCAATCCTGAATAGGAAACCTTTAAATATATTTGATTTAACTATTTTTTTATGGAATTTATTGATAACTTAAAGAAATTAGGTAAGGATTGGAAATTATTAGTAATAGTAATTTGGATGCTAGTTGGAATTGCTTTAATTCCCGTTCGCGATCCTCCTATTGTTTCTTTAATTGGTATAATAATATATTTCCCTTTTTTAGTTTTTTTGATGTATTTATTTTTACTTTCATTGATTTCTAAGAAAGATATATTTGAATATCCCACTTGGAAAATAATTTTACTTTTAGTATTATCACTACCTATTATGTTGCTAATTTCAATAATCCTAATAGCATTATTTTTAATTTCAGTTATTACTTATTTCTTTTTTACATCTTGGTTTATCTTATATGGGTGTTTTTTAACAGGGAAAAATGTGGACAATCGGTTATCTAAAATCCCTAAAGCAAAACCATTTATAAGAACACTTATTTTTATCGGAGGTTTAGGGTGCTCTATAACGCTATTATATCTTTTTCAAATTATACCAACAATAATAGATCTCTCGGTAATAACAGACATCTCTCTTGATTTTCCCTGGTATTTAGATGGTGTTTTTATACTTATTGGAGCAATATTAGTTGGATTCGCGATAATTATTATTATTTACAATTTTAAAAAGGTTTTTAATGGTTGGTTTGGAATATTTGCAATCTTAGTCACATTTTATACATTATTTCTCGCACTTAAGATCCATTTTTATGGTGCTGAAACGGAACCTGAAGGATATGAAAATATATGGGCGTACTTTATATTAATAGTTCCGGATATGATTATTATTTTTTATTCTTTGAGTATGCTTATGGGATCTCAGGCGGAACTATTAAGCAAGAGAATTAAAAGATTTGGACTTGATACAGTGATAATCTGGTTAATTCTATCAAAAGTTACTTATGAATTTATACATTATTTTCCTTATGATGAATTAAGTTTTTTTAATTTTCCTCTAATCCAATGGTTTGCTGAGAATATAGACAATGATCTTATTAACCATATTAAAAATATAGCAGTTCTGGTATTTTTTGTATTATTATTGATAATTATAGGAATCTATGAAATTCGAAAATATTCAAGAAAACAATTAAAACTACCAGAATTACCTGAAATTGATAGAAAAGAAACTATAACCTTGCAACCTACAACTGAAGACCATATTTCTCCTTATGAAGAAACTGAGTTAATTTCAGAGGAAAGTAAAATAACTGAGGATGAAAGAACATCGAGTAGCGTTATAGAAGATACAGATAATGATTATAATTATGAAAATGAATAAAACTTTTCAAATAAAAGGCTATTTTAACTACAATTCTTAAAATCCCTTTTTATTTATCTCTTTAAATTGAATATTCAAAAGAAATCAAAAAATTCTCATAGATTAATAGTTTAATAATTAGTTTTATTAAAGACTAATTCAAAAAATATCATACTTAATCTAATATCCGTGTTTGATATGAGTGATTTTGAAATTAATTCTGAGGAGATCTTTATTAAGAAATTTGAAAAGTTAGCATTAAATATTGAAAAATTGACAGATGAGATTTCACATATGAAGAGAAAATTAGATAAGAATTATAAAATTAATAGAACTTTCGGTTTAAAAACTGTCAGAAATTCTGAACCTTTAGATTTTGCTAGAGATGTCATGGGAATTGGAAGTCCTACTAAAAGATATCTTCTATCATTGAGAGCAATAACCGAAGAATGGAAAGGAAGAAAGAATGATATTCTGATTACAATTAGACAGCAAGAGAAAGAAACTCACATGGATTTGAAAGCTCTTGGGATTAGAATTCCAATAAACGATATTAAAAATATTCGTGTCTTATCAAAACAAATTCTCTCATTATTGTATCTCTCATGCGAATTAAAGGGACTTGCCATTAATGAGATTTTAAGAGAAATCCTAACAGAAATAAATGAAGAAGGTACTAAGATTGTTCAGGAAATAAAACAAAAGATGGTTTTTTAAAGACTCTCTAATATTTAATTAGATTTTAGAATTATAAAGTTGAGATATTTAATCATTTTTATTGTAAAAATTATAAATTTATAGATTAGTGAAATTTCAGTACAAAATTAAATAGTAATTGTTAATAAATTCCCTTTTTGTATAATATACCTAAGATCATATCTATTGAGAGAGAGAATAAGACTCTAAATTTTTGTTAACTCCTTTAATGAATTCTTTTAATTAAACCCCTAATACTCCAGAACTTCATTTTTACTTGGGGTGCTATAATATGGAATTATAATCATTAAAATCAATAGTATATCTTCAATATAATTCAAAATTTTATAACTAAAACCATAAATTACTTTAG
>JBHLQA010000444.1:0-3129 GCA_048885285.1 Candidatus Odinarchaeota archaeon | reverse complement strand
ATTTATGAAATTAACTCATTTTTACAAGAACTGCAAAATAATTTATTTTATTTTAACACAATTCAAATTAATAAAATTAGTATACAAAAAAGTATATTATAAGTAATATATGATTAAAGTTATTTTATTAAAGGTTTATGCCTTTTTTAACCCTAAATATTCTTTCAATTGTTTTTTAACTATATTAACTGCAAAAGAAATTATTCCACTTTTTACTTTCGAATGAGAAAATAAAATTAAAAACATATCTTTGACACTAGGGTTTGCTTTATCTATAGGAGCAAGATCTAACACACCTTCAGTTGCTTTTAATGATATTGATTTTAATGTTCCTGCACTCAATCCTTCTATAATATCTGTCCCTATCATTGATAAATTCATTCCAATAGTTGCAAATAGAGAATCAGAAATTCTACTGGACGTTGCTGATGCTAATATTGTTCCGTCTGACTTTATAATAGCTGAAGCCTCGATGTTTAAATCCAATGTTAATAACCTATTCAAAATTTCATTCATACTAGAAGGAAGTATTTTTTCCTTTAGTTCTTCTTTTTCCTTCTTATTAACTTTTGGAATTTCTAATTTTTTAACTGATATTTTTTTCGAAAGAAATCCTAAAACTTCAGTCATATCTTTTTCTAATTGTTTTTGCTTTAAAATAGATTCTTCAATTTTCCCACTCTCTGAAGGAATTGGAGCTTTAAGAAATTCTTTTGCATTTTTCTGGTCATCTAGGATAGAACTCTTAAGTTCTGTAAAAGCTTCTGTAATTGTGCTCTCAGATCGAGAAGATGGAAGTGGTAGAGGTACGGGTCTTTTTTTGTTTCCTTTAGAGTGGATTATAGATCCTTTAAAAGGTTGAGCTGGGATTTCTTGTAAGATTGAGGTTTTACTCACTTCATGAATTGGATTTTCAAAATTTTCTTCTAATGTAGTGGGAATCTCCTGTAATATTCCAATTTTTTCATCTTTCTTAATCTCTTTTGGAATTTCCTCTAATTTTAAATCCTTGTTTAATTTCTCCTCTGACTCGATAGATTTTGTCTCAACTTTTTTTTTTTTTTTTTTCTCCACAACAACCTTTTTATTTTTTTCTCTCCTAGTTTTAGAGGAAACTGGTAGTATTGCTCCACAATTCCTACAGATACGAGTAGTAAGTTCGTTATTTGTCGTACCACAATTCTGACAGATAATCAATAGCTTTTTCTCACTCTTTGTCTTTTTAATTTCTCTCCTTATTTATTTAAGTTATCTAATTATTATCAAATAAATATGTTTTTTAGTTTTTGTATCATAAAATAAATAAAAATATAGTTTTATTAATATTAGCAGTGTTAAGCCAAATATTCAATTTCTTCAATTAGAAATAATATTAACATGGTTCTCCTATTTATAAAGAATCTCTTTCAATAAATTTGCAAATGATTCTAGATCTTCCTTATTAAATGCGGGATTTTCCTTTACAAGTAATAAATAATATGGTGTCGTATCTTTCTTCAATTGAAATTGTTTAAATATGAAATTTTTACCAAAACGTTGAATTAACATCCGATCTCCGTATTTTTCTTCCATAGGGTTGGTGAATTGAAATGATTCGTGCAATGTAAGAAAATATGGAACACTTGCAGTAAGTAGATGCTTTATTTCATCATCTTTATAATATGAACCAATAATAAGTGAATTATCGTCAATAATTACGACACCTTCAGATTCAACTTTTTTCGCGAATTCGAAAATAGTTTTTTCTATTAATTCTGATTTTGGATATAAATCTAAAAGAATTTCAGACATAGCGGTAATTATTGAACCAAAATTGTAAATAGAAGTTTCATAATAAAATATTTTTTTATATTCCGTTGCCCTTATTTTATCTTTCAAATCAATAATTAATGCTTCCATCTCGTTTTGAGCATTTCTTTTTAATGCGGGATCAAATTTATGAATAAAAATATATATTGGAGGCTCAATATCTAATTCCTTAAACTGTTCTATTACATCATTGAAATAGCTTATTGCTTCTGAAAATCTTGATTTGTCTTGAATATCAATTACATATATAGCGATTTCAGTTCCTTCAAAGTATTTACCTGGGTTTTTCAAATAGGCAATACGATAACTAAGTTGTCCCCCTAGATCCCATTCTGAGATTTCCTTATCTAAAAAATTAAATATCCTACGTTGGGCACCTCTTGTAGGGGATAAAATAGCAATTTTTGAAAATTCTCTTTGAAGTGATAATATAATGCTCGTTTTACCCGCTCCGTCCAATCCTGTGAATAATAGCTTATTAACTGGTATTGGTAATTCTGGTTCTTCTTTCTTTAAGTATAATATTGATTGTTTAAGATCTTTCTCCACAGTCAAATTTCACCTAGATTTATTAGAGTAATATAATAATAAATATGTTATTTTTGTAAGTTATAAAATAATTTCATCATATTTTATTTTTTCTATTCTTTCCTATTTTTCAGATATAATCTGATATATATACTTTGTATATTCTCAAGACTAAACATATATATTTATTGAGTTTTTAGAAGTTCCTTTAATTTAGAAATTACTTCTTGAGGGGACTCAACACCATAGATCATATCGAGTCTTCTATCATCCAACTTTTGATTGGCTATTTTTGACGACCATCCTTTAACACTGGATAAAGCTACTATTGGTTTTTGATAAATCCATGCAAAACACATCTCTGATAAAGTTCCTGCTTTACCACTAATGGCTACACATGCATCACCAATAAGAACCACGATTATATTCCTTGCTTGGGAAAAGGGGCATGGAATGACAATATCAACATATTTATTAGCTGCTGATTTTTCTACAAAAGGGATTATACCAATAGTCAATCCATTTTCACTTTTTACCCCTTTGCAAACAGCTTTCATTACACCAGATAACCCACCACATGCAACAATAAATTTGTTTTGAGCAAGTAATTTTCCAATTTCAAATGTTTTTTTTTTTATATCTTCATCAATTTCGCTTGCTCCAATAACAGAAATCACACCATTAAATTCCTTTTTATAATTAAAAATCATTTTTTCAAATTTATTTATTATTTTTTGATATTTTCTATACTATTAAACTTATTAATAGCTAATTATTATGAAAAGAATAAAA
>JBHLQA010000443.1:0-3132 GCA_048885285.1 Candidatus Odinarchaeota archaeon | reverse complement strand
AACTTCCTAAGTTAAAGGAATTACAGCCAGATTGTGTTTCTTTAAGTTTAGATGGTGCAATTTCTGAAACACATGACTATATAAGAGGAATTAAAGGAGCATATGATAAAGTATTAGAATCAATAAAATTACTCCAAAAAGAAGATATTCCCGTAAGTGTTATAACTACTGTTAGTAAACTCAATATTAAGGAATTAATACTAATTCGTGATTTATTACTTAATAGAAAAATTGCTTGGCAAATCCAAATAGCTTTACCAATCGGAAGGTTTCCAAGAGATTTGGTGATTTCTCGAAAAGAATTTTATGGAGTAGCAATGTTTATAGCATCAAGTCTTCAAAAGTTTTCAATAAAAGAATTGCCAGTAATAGGTGCTCATTGTTTTGGATTTTTTTCTATATTGTTACCAGAATTAGGATTGGAACCATGGATTGGTTGTCAAGCAGGTAAATCTGTTCTAGGAATTCAAAGTAATGGTAATATTAAGGGATGTTTAACTTTACCTGATGATTTTATTGAAGGAAATATTCGAACTACTAGACTTTCAAGTATCTTAAATAATAAATTTGAATTGAAATATAATCAATATTCTAATAAAATAGGCTTAAAAAATTATTGTGCTACATGTAAAATGTTTAGAAAATGTCATGCTGGTTGTTTAGGAACAATGCTGGCTTTAAATACTCCTGAAACACCATACTGTTTAAGAGCAATTGAGAAAGATATATTCAAAAATATGGCTTTACCATTTAGATGGAAAATTGATTCTAAAATTTCAAAATTCAAATATTTATATCAAAAAATTTTATTTAAATAGAACTGAAATAAAAAATAAGAGGGGAAAAAAATAATTTTTAAAAATATTATTCAATTGTATAAGATTGGAAAAGGATTAGGATTATCATATAAAGAAATCAATAAAACTCTTTTTTTTAAAAATCGATATCCATTAATACTTATCTTAATTATGATTGTAATTCTCTCGATTTTTGCACTATTTTTTTGGAACATAGCATTAATTTTATACGCAAAAACCACAGATCCGATATACCCCCGTGGAACTTTATATTCTAGTATTAGTGTAAAAGATTTTAAGGACAAAAAATGAAATTGAATATTGGTTGTGGGAAGCAATTTGAACCGGAATACATTAATATAGATCATTATGAGGATCTAATTGCTGACAAAAAGATGTCAGCAGTAAATCTTGAGTTTGAAGATTTTTCCTGCCAAGAAGTAAAGGCAATTCATTTAATTGAGCATTTAGGATTATACCAATCCATTTATGCTATAAGTGAATTTTTTAGAGTTTTAGAGCCCAAGGGTAAATTGATATTAGAGACTCCTGATTTAGAAAAAGCTTTTCGCACATACTTAAATTCAAATTATGAAAAAAAAAAAGATATTTTAAGTTGGATATATGGTCTTCCTCATGAAGGTTTAGAACATAAATTTTGCTTTCCTCCTCAATTGTTGGAGGAAATTCTAGAAAAAATTGGATTTGAAAATATAGTTCAAACAAGTTTTTATAATAAAGAATCAATCCCTTCTGTGAAATTTGTGTGTAATAAGCCAGAAATAAGTGATATCGTTGAAATTTTTCAAGGTTTTACATATATTCGTAAAAAAATATTGATAAATAAGATAATAGATTTTAAAGATTTATTTATTACAAATGAACAAGAAAATCTTTTAAATAATTTACTTATAGAGACAATTAAATTTGTAAAAAATGATAATAGAAAAATAAATTTTAAATTGATTAAAAAATCATTAATTATTTCCCCCCTAATTGTTAAAATCTTTATAGACGAAATGAAGAATTTTAAATTTTTCGCTAATTTTGATGAATCTCAAATTTTAGAATTATCAGAAATTCTAATTAGATATAAATTTCATGAAATTTTGCTAAATGCTTTAATAAAAGCTCCTTTAATACCAGGAAGTCAGAAAATAATATTTGCTTCTATTGAATCATATGGTTTGGGTATGATTGAAACACTACTTTCTTCTAAAACTGAGAAAGATAAAATGGTAAAAAAGATTGAGCAATTATCTCAAGATATTCAAAAACATCATTCCAAGCTATTTTCTCCTACTATTATAAGAAGATATTCTTTAGATATATTCTATCAAGGTATTAAAAGTTTTTATAAACAAGATTATAAAAATGCATTAAATAAATTCTTAACTGCAATAAAGATGTACAGAGATAACTTTCTCTATTACTGGAATTTGGCAAGGGTCTTTGTTAATTTAAATTTAAAGCAAAAAGCAATTAAGTATTTTAAAAGAACATTAAAACTATTGAATATAACAAAATTTCAGAATAAATCCCAAATTAAAAAAGATGTAAAATTAGAATTAGACTCTTTAAAAAACTCGAAAGAAAAATTATCAGAATTAGAACCAATTATTTCTGTTGATAAATATCATTCAAATAAATTAATCTAAATGATCTTAAAATGAAAAAACGGCATATTAAAATTTTTAAAAATAAAGTCATTTTTATTAGTTTAGCGATCCTATCTTTCTTTCTATTAATCATTAATTTTATTCCTTTCTTTGGAGCGAGTGTAGGTATAACTACTAAATATATCAGAGATTTAGATATAGATCGTGTAGCATATGTAAATCAAAGTAATCCAGATATGAACCATTATAATTATTTAGATATGAATAGTATTATTGGAAATTCTTGTCAATTTTTTGTCCATTTTAATCTTCAATCATTACCAAAAGAAACAAAAAATCTATACTTTACGATTACTGGTTTTCAATCCTATTCTCATATGTTTTATATTAAAGATTTTGAAATGAATTTAATTTTGGTTGACCCAAATTGGAATTCTTCCGAGATTAGTTGGAATAATAAACCTAAGCATGAAGAAATAATCGAAACTGTAAATGCTTCTGCAATTAGGAATCTTTTTACTGTAGAATATTATGATCTTGAAAAAACCGTTGATTTAACAGAAATTTTTGAAGAAATACAACAAACTGAGATTAGTTTTTGTATTAATATTACGGAAAATAATGAAGAAATGAAGGATATTGTTTATGTATCCGGAATTAAGCTCCTATATAGTTATGAACAGTTTCTTATATCTTATACAGCAATTATTTCTTCA
>JBHLQA010000442.1:0-3156 GCA_048885285.1 Candidatus Odinarchaeota archaeon | reverse complement strand
TTATAAATCTAAGATGAGAGTTTTTTGATCCAATTCTCCCATAAAAATACAAATTCCATTATTTTTGACTTATTTAATGAGTAATAAATATATTTTCCAGTTTTCCACCCTTTAATGAATCCCGTTTTCTCTAATTTCTTAATATGATGTGATGATGTAGATTGAGATTTACCGATAACTAACTGTATTTCATCCAATTTTAATGGTTGAGATTTTAATATTTCCAATATTAAAAATCTTTCAGGATTTGAAATTGATTTTAGCCATTCAACTAAATTGATTTTTGCATCCAAAACATCTATCTCAAGCATAGGATCTATATCTTCATTTACTTTTTCAATATAAGTTTCTTTTTCTAATGCATTAATAACCTGGGATGGTAAAGATACTTTATCTGGTTGAATTAATTGTTTAATCTGTTCAAGTTTTTCATTATCTTTCTTTAATTTATTTTTCACTTGATGATTATATATTGCGAGTTCTATTGTAGGTAGAAGGTCATCTTCACTCGTGATTGGTTTTATTATATAGCCATATGGTTCTGATAATTTGGCTCTATCTAAGGTTTTCTTATCTCCATAAGCAGTTATAAAAACAATGGGAATATTATAGTTTGTATTGATAATTTTCGCGGTTTTTATTCCATCAAATTTTCCCGCTAGAATTATATCCATTAATACCAAATCAAGATTTACTTCCTTTATTTTAGAGATTGCTTCTTCACCAGAAGGAACAATAGCAATTGGATTATAGTTTAACTTTCTTAATAAAATTGCTATTGCTTCAGCAGTAATTAACTCATCTTCAACAATCATAACATTTTTAGGTAGCATTTTAAAACTTCTGAGGTTTACTTTTTAAATTACCATGTGATAGTAATGTGAGTTCCATTATTTTTTCCAATAGATATCGTTCCATCCATTTGTTTGGTTATAGTAGAAATAAGTTTTAGTCCAAGTGTATCTGATTTTTTGTAATCAATGTCTTCTGGAAAACCAGTTCCATTATCATAAACATCTAACATAATTCTCTTGTTTTTATCTTCTTTAAGTGTAACAATGATTTTTCCACTTTCTTTTTTAGAAAATGCATGTTTTAATGAATTTGATACAAGCTCATTAATAATTAAACCGCAAGCCATAGCTTTATCAAGACTGAAATTAATATTTTCGATATTCAATTCTAGTTTAATCTGCTCAGAATTTGCTGAATATGCTTTAAATAAATTATTGACAAGGTCTTTTATATATTTTGAAAGATATATTTTATTCAAATTTTCAGAGTTATATAGAGTATGGTGAATTAATGCCATAACTTTAATGCGACTTTGGAAATCCTTAAATATGTGAAGAATTCTCTCATCTTTCACATATTGTTCCTGCAGTAATAATAGACTTGAAATTATCTGTAAATTATTTTTTACTCTATGATGAATTTCTTTTAGAAGTATTTCTTTTTCTGCTAGAGACGATTCTAGTAGTAATTCATTCTTTTTCTGCTCAGATATATCAATAATATTAATATATAAAGCATCTTTCTCCTTAAATTGTATAGTTTTTAAATATTGCCGAATATACAAATAACTATCATCTTTTTTCTTCATTCGTATTTCGGATTGAAATGAAGAAATTTTATTGCTTATAAGTTTATTATAGTTTTCAATAATCATTTGTAAATCTTTAGGATGAATATGTTGGGTTATTGTCTTCAAATTCCAAGATAAGAGTTCATTTATTGAAAAACCTAAAATGTTAGAGATACCTTTGTTTGCAAAAATTATTCTTTCATTTGAGATTATAAGAGTACCTAATAGGGATTGTTCTGTAAGCATTCGATATTTTTCTTCGCTCTCTCTTAACTCCTTTTCAGCAGAATCCCGAACAATAACACTTGCCAGAACGTTAGCTATAGACTGCAAAAAATTGATATCATCTTTTGAAAAAATTCGATATTTGCTTGTATGTACTCCTAAAATCCCATAAGGCTCTTTTTTTCCTTGGATGATTACACTCATTCCGCTAATAATATTATGATCAGCAAGAAGTTTTGGAGCAAAAAATCTAGTTTCTGTTTTTAAGTTTTCCACAACTACAGGATTAGTTGTTAATAATGTAAAACCTGCTTGTGAATTTTTATTGTTTTCAACAGTTGCATTTCCAACCAAACCTTCATGCCAACCCACTCCAGCTCTTAATTTCAAAAATTCTTTATCAGGAAGAATTTCAAGTACCTTTGTATATTCAACATCCAATATTTTCGCAAGCAAGGTTGTTGCTCTTTTAAATGAATTGTCAATATTTTTCTCAGTAATAGTCTCCAAGCCAAATTTGGCAATTAAAGCTTGTCTATGGATATGATCTTCAATAAACTGTTCAATCCTTTTAGAATTTGTTAAATCTTCGGAAACACATAGAAGTCCGATTATTTCTTTTCCTTCATTTGAAATTGGCGCTTGATTTGATGAGAATTGTATATAAGAACCATTCTTTGTTTTAAATCGATATTCAATATTCTTAACTAAGATACCTTTCATTACTTGTTTAATACCTTCAGTAAAAATTATTTTATCATGAGGATGAATCAAATCACAAATCTTTAATGATTCAATCGTCTCTTCTTTGCTATATCCTAGAATCTCAGTAAATGAATTATTAACTTCAAGAAAATTCATATCTACATCTATTTCATAAACCATACATTTCGAAATATTCAACAATATCTGAAATGTCTCTTTTGGTAAACATTGAGAACAATTAACATCCTTTTTGTTCATAATATGTGATTTGAAATTTTATTTAATTTTAATAATCTAAGTGTTTAATTTATTTTCGCTAAAAAATCTCAAGATACAAGTTGTTTATATATTTAAATATTACTTCTAATAATATTATATGGATAGATTAAAATAAATTTTATGAATATAAATCGATATATCTTAATATCAATCTTTAATTGAGAATCTAGAAAATTAAATGAAAAATTATTTTTTAATCAAACGAAGGATTTTTATATAAATAATAACTTATTTTATTCACTTAAAAAACTTTGATTCTTTATTCATTGTTTTTTATTTCAAATATTATAAATTTAAAAATATAGGAGAAAAAAATGGTAAAACTAACTGATGAAATGAAAGAAGGATTACGTGTTCCCGGT
>JBHLQA010000441.1:0-3158 GCA_048885285.1 Candidatus Odinarchaeota archaeon | reverse complement strand
TTATCATTTATTTCTCCAAAGTTTAATACAGATATCAGGATATAGAAAGAATTCATTGCGGTTTGATTAAAACAAAAATTAGGTTAATATTAATTTTTATGCAAAGTATGGTTTTTAAACATGTCAAGTAGTTCTATATCACTTTTACTGTCTGAAATTGCATAATTGTATTTGTATTCTTTAGGGGGGAAATGAGAGATAATATAGTTAATCTTGTTTTTACCATACATATGAAAAAATGTATTATTGGCATCAACATAACTTCCTTTTCCACTCATGTTCAATTTATTAGCTACAACAGAAATATAAAAATCAGGAGAAGCTGAACATATTAGGTTAATTGTATTTTTATTTGTTCGTGAGTATATGGAATTAAGTACAGAATGATTAACTAATTTTAATAAGCTTGAAATAAAATTGCTCAGGTCTTCATAATTATTTTTAATAGAAATTCTAGTAATTTTTTCCTTTAAGGTTTTTGCATTAATTATTCGGACAATTCTCAGTAATGTATATAATAAAAAACCCATACGGAATTTCTTAATACCATGAATTACATATAATCTGAATGAATCTACATGTATAAGTGTTCTATCAAAGTCGATAACATTAAGTTCTTTCATGTTATTTTTCTTAATAACATACTCATGTAACCTTTAAAATCTGTAAATAAATTAACATCAACCCTATTACTTCTAATATTTCTAAAATATTTGTATATAGGAATAAAATTAGATTTTAACATATAAGCAAATAAAGAAAAATAAATTCCGGGGGATAAATATGTTCGTATTGATTCTATTTGTACTTGTTTATCTATTTTCCCTAATAAAAACTCAAAATAATTAACACCGTTTTGCAGTCCTTGATTTATAGAACCCCAGATGCGAGGATTTACTTCAATAAAAACCAATTCATTTTCAGGAGTAAGTTTGAATTCAAACATGGCAAAGCCTGACCATTTTGTAGCTTTCAGGAGTTTCTCTGCAATTTGAATCATTTCTTGATTATGGTAATTATCTCTGTACATACTTGATCCACCGGAAATGGGCAATTCAGCTAATCGAATGTGACCATGACCACAAATAATGTTACCATTTACAGCAAAAACAGAATATCCACAACCAATTCCTCGAACATACTCCTGAATAACAAAATCTAGTTTATCAAAAAATATTGATTTCTTTTTATCATGTTTGCTTAAAATATATTTAATTCCCTTTGAAGATGATAAGTTAGTTGGTTTTACAATAAAAGGTATTCTGGCCTCTTTAATATTATCGTATATCTTAGGAGTCCTAATAGACAAATAGTGTGCCAGATTTTGTGATAAAAGTTTATTATGTAATTGTTTATAAACATCCACATCTCCAATATATGAGAGCGCATCATTAAATTGCTTTTTTTCTTTTATATAATCTTCATACATAGCACTATCTACAGGTATGAAAGCATTTATACCGTTATTTTTTATTATTGTAGAAATAGATTTAATATGTGCAGATTTTTGTAAAGAAGGATTCTCAATAATATAAATTTTATCGCAATATCTAGTGTAAAATACTCTAACTAAAGGCTTATAATCATAACCAACAATATAAATGTTGGAATAATTTTTCTTTACATATTGAGCAATTACAATAGCTTTATAACTAGATATTTCACCAAGTAAGATAGATTTCATTTTAGAATCTTTGCTGAAAATCGGGATCTTTACGCAGAATGCTAATACTTAAAGGATAATTTTCAATAAACCAAACTAACAATTTATTAAAATCAATAAATTGTTTCACCATCTTGTCTTTTTTAAGTATAGTATTGTTTTTAATATTTTCATCAAGCAATAATTTTTCAATGTATTCTAAAAGATTGTTAGTGGTAGAGAAGTATTCTAAGATGCCATTATCCTTAGCAAGGTTTAAATAGCACATTAATGGCAGGCTATTTATATATATAGTAGGTGTTCCTAGCAGAGCAGCCTCTGATGACATTGTCCCGCTTTCACTTATAAATATTTTTGCCGACATAAGAACTTCATGAATGTATTCCGGGGGGGCTGGTAGTTTATATTTTTCAAATTCTTCTGGTAATTTACCTTCATTAGAAATAAAGACTTTATATTTTCTTTCCAATAATTCAATGAGATGTCTTTTCATTTTAATATCAATAGACTTATGCCCTAAATCATGATATGCATCCCATGAAATAAAGCGAAGTATAACATAAGATTCTCCTTCTTTAAGTTTTAAGGTTTTAACTATATCAATAGATGGAGAAAAATATTTTGGACTTAAATAAAGCCATTCCATAACACTATTAACTCTGAAATGGTTATGTCCCAAATTCTTTGCAAAATTAAAGGGAGTAAAATAGAAATTATTTGGAAATCTTGATATTTTATGACTTACTGATGCATGTTCAGTATCTTCAGTTGTAATGGTAGGAATTTTCAACAACCACCCAACTAATGGGCAGTACATTCCTCCGTGACTTATTAAAAGGTCAGCTTTGTGTTTATTTGCATAATAAACAATACAAGCAATTGACTTTAAAAAATAGAATATTTTGCCAATGAAATGCCTACTGCCTTTGCCTTTCGAAACATAATTTAAGTTATAAACATCTAATAATCTAAATATAACATCTCTATTTCGGGCTATAAAAAGAACTTGATTATTCTTAATTTGTAATTGTCTACTAATATTCTTAAAATAGTGAACATGAGCAGGATGGCCGATGTCTATAAAAACTTTCATATAGAAAATCAATCAATATATTTTCATAACAATAAGTCTTATTTACTCAATTTTAAAATCTCATTAGAAATATTAATTTAATCAATAGTGGACGCTTAAAGCCCGCTGATCTTTGATAGTTTATTTTCAGATTCTTTGAAATTTTTGTAATCGAATTTAGCAAGTATTTCTTTCATGAAACGAATATCTATATAGAATTTCTTGTATTTAATTCTTGCATGCTTATTTCCAAACCTTTCATGATGAAGATTGTCAAAACCAATTTTGTTATTGTGTAAACGTATTTTTTATAAAGAGTGTTTTTCAACAATTTTAATATTTTGATTAAATAGTTGATCCTTATAAACTCACTATTTTTCAAATTTTCTAGGATAGTATATTTATCGGAGCCAAAAAATAAGT
>JBHLQA010000440.1:0-3162 GCA_048885285.1 Candidatus Odinarchaeota archaeon | reverse complement strand
TCCAAATATATGGTAATATACTGATAAATAGATATTTCAAATTTTTACGAAAGAGTCTAAAAAGTTTTAATTATATAGTATCAAAAAAAAATTAAAAATTTTAGATATTTTTCGGTGCGATAACAGAATTTGGAGTCACTTCTTTTTGGAGCATTTTAAAAGCTTTTTTTGATGTAGAAAAGGTTTTAGCATTATGTTTTTTAACAATTTCTTTGAGTTCCTCATCAAATATACGTACAAATACTTCAATATGTGGATAAAAGAAATTAAGTTTAGAAGTGAGGTAAATAGCCTCATCAAATTCAGATTCTTTTTTCCAACATATAAAAACTTGACTTACTTCCTTTAAGTTAATATTAGATTCTAAGTCACTTAAAAAACAAGCAAATTTTTTACAGAAATGCAATTGTTTGTTCACTTTAAATTCAATACCTTCATGAATTTCGTCAAAAAGATAAACCTCCCGATCTGGTTGTTGGGAGATATGATGTGCAATTCGATGGGTTAAATGATCTCTTCCAATTACAAGTACAGTACCAGATTTATTTTTAGTCCATTCATGAATATCATCCATAGCCCATTTAGAAGTGGAGAAAGAAAAAGCGTTCAAAGGAGGTTCTCCTAAATATTCTTGGACATGATCTTCAAAAGCACGAACATAAATTTGACATTTCGGATTTATTTTACGAATCTTTTCAGTACAAATAATTGCAATTCTAACATCATTAATATTGATAAATATCTCTTTAGCAGACTTTACATTAGCTAATTCAAGACTAGAATTTTCAGTTGCATCACCAATTACTATTGGATGCCCCGCATTAAGTAAATCTTCAACTAATTCTTCACAATCCTCAATTATAACAAATTTCTTTTTGTTTTTAACGCAATATTCTATAATTCTCTCAGATAAATGATGATATCCAATAATTACAGCATGATTTCTTTTATGGGATGCAAGAATCCTGCTGGTAACAATAGGATTATATTTCTCAAATAATTCTCCCATGATAAACCCAAAAAAAATTACTTCTAATAAAATTGGCCAAATTATAGCATAAAATTCACCAAAATCTCCAACATCATCAGGAAGTTTTACAGTTAGTGAAAATAAGACTATTCTGCCAAGACTATATTCTGACTCTGTGATAAGAAAAAAAAGAAAGCCAACAAACCAAAATAGAAAGAAGAATATGAACTGTAATTTATACTGTTTCAGCTTTAGATGGATTGCAATAAATGCGTTTAAGAGATTCATATCATAAGATAAATCACACCAATATAAAAAATGTTTTAATCGAATTTTATAATAATAAAGAAAAATTTCATTAGTATGTGACGGACATTGATCAAGAAAATTTGCTGATTACTTCCTCCATGTTAATGATAAGCAAGGTCGAATTGTAGTTAGAGATATTGAATCATTAGAATCAATTAAAAAAACAGGACAACCCTGACTTTTAGAATAAATAACTCCTTATGGTGTTGAGAGGTATGTTGGTGTTGCAGTACTATTTGATGATATTGCGCAAGTGGAAAATTGGGAGAGATACCCAGAGTATGGTCGAAAAGGTGTAATTTTTCGAGTTTTAGGCCGATTAACACCTTCAGTAGGAAAAGGATGCAGTTCCTTGTTTAGTTTAAAAGCTTTTTAGTTATAATTAAAGAGTTTTAAAGAATATAATCAGGATGTCTAACTCCTAGGTCTTCTAATAAGGGAACTAGAAATTCTGTGTTAAATTCTTTTATATGAAACACATTCCCTAAATATAAATCTAAAAATTCTTGGATGTCATACTTTATTTTATTTATATCTATAAACTCATATTCTGGTTCAATTCTTATTTTATCTAAATTCAACGGACTTAATTGTTTATTTATTAAATAACGCATAAATTGTATAAATGTGCTTTCAATTAATTGTTCTTCCTCTACATTTAATTCATAAACATCATGAGCTATTTTATTTCTAAGGTCATCTATTTTTTTTGTTAATATATCAAGATTCTTTGGTAAATTTAGTGCTTCGATTTTTTGTGCTACAGTCTTATTATTATGATCTTCAACTTGGGAATCCAGATAATCCATTAAAGTTGTGTAGAAACGTATTAAAAATTTGAAGGAGTCAATAGATTTATCCTCTTTCCATTTATTATAAGAACTTCCCCATTGATTTAAATTTACACTATCTAAAGCATTTTTTATATTAATTTTAATTTTATCAACTTTTTCTATGAAATAATCTGAATAATCCATAAAAGGTTTATTATTCATATCAAATTGATATTTATATGATTTCCCAAATTCCTTTATCGCCCCTATTTTTTTGATGAGAGAGGGATCTTCTATTATTTCTTTCTTTCCTATTTCCGCTGTAAATTTTATCAGATATCTACATTCAGGGCAATATGTTACATATGATCCTCGCAACGATGTAAAAGGTTTAAGCTCAAGTTGATGTTTTCCATCTGGAAATTCTATAATTTCACCCTTAGATTCTATTTGTTCATAATGTGTCTTTTCAAAATAAAAGGATTCTGGGATGAATTGAAAACTACAAACAGGACATTTTATTTTTTCTTTTCTTGGTTTCATCTTGTTTCACTGGTATATTAAATAAGTGATAAAATGCTAAGTAATAAAATAGTAAAAATTAATTTATTAGGTTTATTGAAAAATAGATATAAAAGTATTATTATATAATATGATATCTACAAATTGACAAATACTGTATTCATTTAAAATAATGTATTCTTATCAAAATTCAAAATTTTCCATCATTATCACAATAACGAAGAGATAATCAAAAAAAATTTAATAAGTTTTGAAAATATAAAGAAAAAAAAAAGAATTAATATTAAAATCTAAAGCATTTAGCTATTTAAAAGTATTTTATAGCTAAAAGTATATCATCTCGAGTTATTTTCTTACGTTTTGCGTGTTTAGTTAATTGTAATGCAGTTTTTGTTAGTTTCTCAGCAGATGAACCCAACCAATCAACTAATTCATCTACTGCATCACGAGCAACGATTATAGCCCCATTATGTTTCATTAATCTTCTAATAGGACTCCAACTTATATATTCAGAACCTGCCATTTTTTATTCCTCCACATTTTTAATTATTTTATCAATTTTTTATTGAATTTTATTATTTTTTAAGA
>JBHLQA010000439.1:0-3178 GCA_048885285.1 Candidatus Odinarchaeota archaeon | reverse complement strand
AAAATTAAAACATCTAATTGTACAAAAAATTTTTCTGGAGATTCCAAATATTCATTTATATTATCCTTTTGACCACCTAAATCCCATAATATTAAATTCAACAATTTTGATTGATATTCTTCTATATTTGTCCCTATTGTTGGTTCAATATTATTCATATCATTATAGTTATAATCATGAATCAATCTATTAATTAAAGATGTCTTACCCGCAAAATCAAGACCAGTAACAACAACTTTCATTTTTGGTTTATTTAAGTAAATACTTCTTTTATTCCATGCATTAGCAATTAAAGTTGCTGCTATAATAATACTATTTAGTAGTTTTTTTTCTATAAATGAACGATTTACTAACCGATTATAATCAGATGGTTCTAAATTACATAGATCTCGAAAGGTTGTTATATTAAATTTCTGGAATTTTAGTAAATCTTCTTTTTTAATATTTTTTATTTTATGCAATTCAAAATCCAAAATAGTTTTCAAACTAGAAGGATAGTAGTCAATATCTAGAAAGCGATCGCAGAAATATTTTATAATAGTATTTGAGGATTCCGACATAAAAAATTAATATTCTTCTCTTATATAAATTTGTACAAAAAAAAAAATTTTTACTAATAACACATACATTTTAGTAAATAGTTAAGATTAAATATCAATTCTTTTCCAATTAATCTAGAAATCATATAAGTAATTAGTAAATAATGCTTATATTTTTGAGATGTAGTTATCATTTAATTTTCAGGAAAAAAAAATGAAAGAAATTATAAAAGAAATACAATCGAAAAATAAGTCTGATGAGGAAAATCTGGACTTTTATTTAACATTTAAGCGAATTCTAGAAAAATATCCTTTTATTATGATTATTGGAAAATATGATCATACTTTAGGTCCAAGAGCCCTATTCTCTCCTTTTCCACTGAAAAATGAAGAATTTGTTAAAAATCTTTTAAGAGATGCGTTAAATACCAAAAATCAATTTGTTATATTAGATTTTAATAGTTTTTATGCCCAAATCTATAAGATCGAGATTGAGGATTTATCTGCAAGAGGAGGAAAACAATTATATGCTATAATACTCCTTCGGGATGCTGATTATCCTATAATACCAATACTTCATTTCAAAAAAATTGCTATGATCTTTCATAAAATTAATCATAAAAAAATTTTATCAGATGATATAAATGTATTTGAGAAATTTTTTAATGAAATAAATAAAATTTATATGCAAAAACATGAAATTCTACCTTTAGAATCAATAAATATGCAGATTCGGAGCGGTATTAACACAATCCAAGGATTTGGGGAGTTAATTATAGATCAAAATGTGAATGGAAAAATGTCCAAACATGAGATTGTAAATTATATTAATATGATATTAGATTCTTGTAATGATATTATGGAAGCTCTTGAAAAACAATTTCCCCAATATCAGTATGAATAATTTTTTATTGAATAGATATTATTTGTATTAAAAAGATAAAAGATAATTTAATTTGAAGTAAAATAATGAGTCGGATTCACATCAAAGAAAATTTATTTATAAAAAATATTAATGAAAAGCACATTATGAAACATCTGGTTCAATCTTGGTCAGATTTAGTAACTTTGATATCTTCAATTTCCTCTAGATTTCTTGAAGATATCGAGATTGATGATGCTATTACTAATACATTGCACGATATTCGGATTTTAAGTAAAGTAAGTCGGGTAATTTTATATATTATTAATTTTAAAGAAATTAATTTAAAAAATACGTATGAACGATGTGCAGAAGGAATTAAACCGTTATTTGAATATTTTAATAATTCATGGCTTTCAAAATTTCCATGGTGGGATAATCAACTTAGAAAAGGAAATATTATTAATATTTATGATACTTTTAGTTTAACCGATGAAGCAAAAGCTACAAAACGCTTATTGAATCTTAATAATATCAGATCTCTGCTGGTGATTCCACTATATATTAGAAAAGACTTAGTAGGATTCATTGGATATTTTAATGATTCAATACAAAAAGAATGGAATGAGAAGGAGTTATCAATTTTACGTTTATTTTCACTAATTATTGGAAGTGGTATAGAACGTCATATAATTGAAAAAAAATTGAAAGAGTCAGAAGAAAAACACCTTCACATTTTAGAAAATATAAATGATTTAATCATAATTCTGAATCTAAAATTAATAATTAAATATTTGAATGAAAAAATAGCATTTAAACTGCTAGGATACAAAAAGAAAGAGATAGAGGAAAAATCATATCTAGATCTTATTCATCCAAAGGATAAAGAGAAAGTATCAAAGATATTAAAAGATCCATTAAAAAATGGAGAAAGTATTATAAAATTACGAATTAGGCATAAAGAGGGACATTGGTTATGGTATGAGTCCAATTTTAAATATTTTAAAAATAATGAGGGGAAAGTGAGAGTTCTAATCGTTTCGAGGGATATAACTGATCGAATTTTGGTTGAAAAAAGATATAAAGATTTATTTAATAACTCACCAAATGCAATATTAATAATAAATTTCAAGGGAATTGTTGTTGATGCTAATTTTACCACAAACAAAATATTTGGTTATGAAAAGGATTATTTTATTCAAAAATCAATCGATGAACTTATTAATTTCTTTCCCTTTGAAGTTAAACTTTATTTTAAGAAAATTTTTCATGCTAATTTAGAAAATAACTTTCCAAAACCTATTGAGGTTGAATTAAAAAACCAAGAAGGAGAAAATATTTGGGTTGAAATTCAAGCATCCATTATAAAACAGAAGCCTGGAACTCTATTTCAACTTATTTTTAAAGATATTACTGAAAAAAAGACCTCAGAACTTTTAGAAGAGAAATTTAAAGATGAATTAGAACAAAAAGTTCAGGATAGAACTAAAGAGTTAAATAAAACCCTTGAACAGCAGAAATTATATATGGTTCAAATACTAAAGTCTTCTCAGTTTAAAACAGAATTCATGGCTACAATGTCACATGAATTAAGGACTCCTCTAAATGCAATTATTGGATTTTCTGATTTACTATTAGAGGGTGTTTATGGTCAAATAAATGATGAACAAAAGGAATTTATTACTGATATAAAAAATTCTGCAGAACATCAATTTGATATGATTAAACATATTTTAGATATATCAAAAATAGAATCTGGACAAATGAACTTGAATAT
>JBHLQA010000438.1:0-3184 GCA_048885285.1 Candidatus Odinarchaeota archaeon | reverse complement strand
ATAAATATAAAGATAAGCTCTCTTTATTAAATAATGATGAAAAAAAAGAAATTTTAGAAGAAATTCAAAATTGGAAAAAGAAGTTATTTTAATCAATTAGATAAAAAAGTTCACTTAACTTATAAAGCCAAAAAATAGGATTTAAGAAAGCTTTTTTCCCTTACTAGTTTTAATAAAATACAATAAAAAACCTCTTATTATAAGGAGAAATACTAAAATAAAAGCTCCTAAAAAGAAAAGAGATGCAAAAATAGAAATAATAGGATTTGGGGAACTTATACCAATTACTCCAAAAATAGGGCACAATGGGGCAAATATTATAAATATTATGTAAATTGTTTTATCTTTTTCTCTAAAATGAATGTAAGTTGTGATGTTAAACCAACCAATTAATATTAAAAAGAATGGAATTGAATAATACGAGATCTCTAAAAATGGATAGTCTATATCGCCCATTGCAAGTGCATAGAAGAAATTTGCATAAAAAAAGGTAATTAATATTAATGCACTAACCGGTGTT
This sequence comes from Candidatus Odinarchaeota archaeon, assembly GCA_048885285.1. GTDB lineage: Archaea > Asgardarchaeota > Lokiarchaeia > Sigyniarchaeales > SOKP01 > Loki-b32. The sequence goes on along the minus strand of JBHLQA010000438.1, from coordinate 2,664 downwards.
GGAAGACCTACATAGCCTGGATTTTTTGAGATATTAAATCGCGCTAATCGGAGAATTGCTCCAAAGGCAAAGCAGATTACCCCAATTATAAGAATTATATCAAAAAAGCTTCTTGTTTTAAAGGTTTGGTAGGTTAATACTGCTGGTAAGACACCGAATGTCAACGAATCACTTAATGAGTCTAATTCTTTACCCATCTCATTTTTTGTGTTTGTTTTTCGAGCGATATACCCATCTATTAGATCAGTTCCTAATGTAATTGATATTAGAAAAAAACCTAATGAAAGAAATTCTCTGGTACCTATAGTGGCACATATTAAAGCTATAATCCCTAAAGTAGTTCCTACTAAAGTTATATAATCCTTTAATTTCAATAATTTTGGAATACTCTCGTTTGACATTACATTCTCTTAATTCTTTTCTTTATTAATTATTAAAGTTAATTAAATTAAAAGATTTTTATGCATATATAAAAATTATAAATCTATCCGAAAATTTATTAGATGATTTTATTATTCATTTCATAAAAAAAATCAAAAAATAAAAAAGGGAAATAAATGCCTTACTGTCAGAATTGTGGTGAAGAAATTAAAGATTTATCACAAAATTTTTGTGAAAAATGTGGTTCTCCCATTACTAATAGAGAAAGACAGAGTGAAACTGCTCTTACATCAACAAGAACGCCGTCTGCTAGACCATCAAGCCAACAAGCATATTATAGCTCAGGTAGTCTATTTGATATCAACCGAAATTATTATATTTTGAAAGAAAAATATTGGGACTGGGGTTCCGGTGATATTCTTGATGAGAATAACCAAATTATAGGGCGAATGAAAAGAGTTATTCTCTCAATTAGACGTAGAGTAGAATTAAGAGAAGTTGATGGAACGATATCGGCTACTATTCATGCAAAAATTATATCTGCTCGAGGTGCTCAAGATTTAAAAGATCCTCAGGGGAATTTAATTGCTCGAATTAAGAAGAAAATTCTATCTTTTTTCAGACCTGTATTTTATCTTGAAGATCCTGAGGGAAACCGATGGTTTCGTGCTCAAGGAAAATTTATGGGATTTTCATTTAAGGTGTATGATGAAACTACAGGAAATGTTGTTGCAGAAATTGAAAAAGCGGATAAATGGAGAGATTTATTTCTTGGAGGTCTTTTAGATTTCAAGGATACATATGCTTTAAGAATACTTGATAATGAAACAGACAGAAGAATTCTAGTAGGATTTGTACTTTCAATTGATAATGTTCTTCATGATAACTAATTTTTTTTTTATTTCGAATTAATTATTCTTTTAAAAAGATTCCTTATAGTTTTTTTAAAAAAATAAATTTAAAATGATTTAATTTATATTTTTTTTAAAATATGTAAATTTGAATAGAAACATCAAATAATTTTTTGATTAACTTCAGATTTTATAGTGAAATTTAAAAAATCATAACTTAATTTGCCCCTTGAATGAAAATGAGTGAATATGAACCCTTTATGGTGTATGAACTGGATGATTCTGGAGAAAAGATGCGATTAGATATTGAAGAAGAACACCTGGAAGAAAATCTACATCCAGAACAAGTCCTTGTAATTATTAGAGAAGACTTAAGAAGAATTTTTATTTGGAAAGGTCCAAAATCACCTGTTCGAAAACGATTTATTAGTTCAAGAGTCGCTCAAGCACTTCAAGAAGAATTGATGAAAGATGCTAGATACCATCGTTGTAAGATTGTATCAGTAGATGCGGGAGATGAGCCTGCAGAATTCTTAAATGCTTTCAAATTGCAATCAATGGAAGTAACTGAACGATTAGCAGATATGCGATATGTTCGAAATATTGAACGTGAAAGAGGTGCTCAGGCCACAATTTCAGATGTTTCTCCTAAAACACCTAAAACCCAAACAGAGGAAGAATACTTTTCGCCAGCATTACAGGATATCAGTAATGAAGTGGTAGTGTCATCATTTTCAGCAAGTATTCCAAAACCAAGCATTAAACCTCAACAACCATCAATAACAAAATCTACAGAAATTTCTAAGCCAACTAATCTATCAACAGAACGTGAAAAGATAATTAAGGAAAAAATACTCAAAGCTGAAGTTTCTGATGAATATAAAAGATTAAACTTAATTTTAGGTCATACCCTTTATGCTGCAGTTTCCAAAATCGCAACCGTTTTTGGAAAAGAAGTCGAAGAAACTGATTGGGAACCAGTTAAAAATGTTCCAAAAGGAATGATTGAATTGGATAAGCATATGTTAAGAGTGTATTTTGATGAGATAAAAGGAATTGTTGAGGCTGTAGAAGTATTAGAAAAAATAAAAAATCCAACAAGCACTTCACAAGAAACTATTGTAAAAAAAGTAGATACTACTATAGATACATTTGATTTTAATTCAATGACTGTGAAAGATCTTAAAACTTATGCCGAGGAAAAAAAAATAGAATTACCAGCAAATGCTAGAAAAGCCGAAATAATAGAAATTTTAGAGAATTCTGTAAGTAAAAAATCTACTAATAGAAGACAATTACCAAAAATTCCAAGTAATGATGATTAGACTTTAGTCCATAGTATTATAATTTTTTTTTCTATTAGAAAATATTTTCAATTTCTTTAGCATTTATTATTATATGTAAAAATAGGATTTATTTAAAATAAATTATT
>JBHLQA010000437.1:0-3227 GCA_048885285.1 Candidatus Odinarchaeota archaeon | reverse complement strand
AAATAATACTAAAAAACATTTCTTTTTCATCATTTCACCCACATTTTCTAATTTGAAGTATGATTTAATTAAATTGATATTTAAATCTTAATTATTTATGTAACTTATCAAATTCTGTTATGATTGAGTTTTGTTGAGCAGCCCACCACACCCAAATTTCTCTTATAAAAAAGTGAGCGATACCTAATCTTGAATGCCAAGCTTCTGTATTTGACATATGTTCATGACATATCATTATATACTTCTTATTATTTTGTTCCCAAATATTTTTTAGAAATATTTTTCCACAATAATTAATGATGTCTTCTTCAATAAAGCACCTAGGACATACTTTAGGATACTCTGAAGTTAATAACACTTTTATCTCAAAATGTATCTCAGGTCTTTCTGGAACTAATAAATTTCCATTCCAAATTAAATAATTATAGCGAGGATTTTTTTCTGGAAATAGTTTAAACCAAGGACGATTTTTTGTAGTTTTAAGAAAATTGATATATTTCATAACTTTTTCAATTTCGCCCTTAATACGATCTTTCCAAGCAGGACTTTTTGGACCTATTTCACTCCATTTCTCAGGGAATTCTTGAACAATCTCATCTAAGATTGATTTTTGCCAACGGTATGTTTCTTGAGTCATCCTACGATTCCTCGATCTATTATATCAAATGAATTACCAAACATGTTTACTAGTTCGCTTATGGGACGCAGTAAATCAGTTGCGGTTAAGACTTGTCCACCCATATTAGCAACACAAATATTCTGAGAAGAAATTCCAAATTTTTTAGATATTTCTGGAATAACATCCATCAATTTAATGTTTGGTGCTACAGGAAATGGGATCTGCTTTTTTTCTGATCCAAACTTATTTACAAAATAGATAGTATTTAATTCTGAAGCCATTTTATCTTATCCCTATGCCCTTTTTTTAATTATATATTTTATATTTAGTTTTTTAATATTTTTAGTTTACTTTTTTGCTAATCATTTTTAAAATTCATTTCTTTTTCAAGTATTGAAAAATATTTTATAATTTTCTCATCCCAGTTAAAATTTTTGCTTGAATTTTTAAAATCGTTAAGAAACGTAAATATTTTGTTTTTAAATTTAATGTCCATTTTTATATTCCTAAAAATTTCAAAAAATGATAAAAGTTTGATTAAAAACTCATTTGTTGATTTATTTAAATCATTGTGAGGAATAAGTTCATTATTAAAAGTAATTAATTTAATATCGAAACCGAAATAATTAAGAAAACAATCTTCGGGAATAAGAATTTGTGTATTTTCAATATCAATAATGCTATTATAAATTTTTTTCAAAATATTATTACTAATAAATTCTGTTTTTACTAATTGGCTTATTTCATCAAATTTTTTATTTTCATCCGTAATGTATATTGGAATTGTAGTCTTTATGATTAAATTAAAGCTTGTAAGCATGTTACTTTTATTTTTATTGGTGCTTTCGATTAATAATTCATCCCTTTTATGAATCTTATAATGATCTGGGATTTTAATAAATATAGGTTCTTCATTAATGGAATTTACCAAATATGGTTTAATAATTTCATGTTTCTTGATTAATCTATGTTTATGAAATAACACCGTCTCTTCCCAGCACTGCTCAAAAAATTCTCTTATCTTATTGATAATTTTGATTTTTACAGTGTTTCTATTTGTTAAATTGTTGATATCTTCTTGATGTAATTTTATTACTATACTATCTTTCATAGAAATTAATAAAAATTTGGGAATATTAGGCTCAATACTTTTTACTTTAATTTCTTGTGTCTTGCTTTCTTTACCCATTTGATAATAATTGATTTCTTGTCCATTAGTAACTATTGAGATACATTGAGGAAATTGTTTGCTTAGGCTAATTAAAGTAGAATCATCTGTATGACTATGGAAGATTTCACTTGAGAACGGATGAGAATGATAAATTCCAATGGGCCCAATCCCTTGAGGTAGAACAAAACTTAATTCCTGAAACTCCTGAGCATCAGGTACAGCACTAATCAGAGTTTGTTGTTCAAATCTTTTACATTCAAAAATTGCTAACACATTTGAAATATCATTTTTCTGGTAGCCAATTAGCCATCCATAAATTTCATTTTCATTAGAAAGTGCCTGATTTTTAATTGCTTCTAAAAATTCATTAGAAATACTAAAATATTTTATTGCTCTTCACCATCATCTTCAATTTTTTTTATTAAATCATCTAACTCTGAAATTGATATTTTAGCAGAAACCTCCTTTTTTAACTTTTTCGATTTTTTTCCGCAAATTGGGCAATTCTCATCCAATTGAGTTGTATAACTAGAAAAGCGCCCATTTACCATATCATACATTAAATAGTCAATCATTTCTCCAAATTTCAATAGAAATTTTAACATTTCTTGGAGTTGTATACTTGCTAAAATTGCCATGGTTGAAGGGAGGGATGCTACACAAGGTTCACCTCTCTCGTCTGGAAGATCTAATCCAATGCTACTTATACATTTTGCACAAGCCGTTTTATATGGAATAACAGGATGAACATAACCCGATAAACCACTTCTAGAAGCTCCTGCATCTATATAGGGAATATTAAGTTTAATACATTTCACATTTAAATATTCTCTGGCAGGAATATTATCTAGTCCATTCAAGAGAATATTCATTTTAGAAATAGATTCTTCAAATTGGCTTTCAAAATCGATATCCATAATATTTTTGTCATATATCTTTATTTCAACTTCAGGATTAATTTCTTTTAGAATTTTGGAAGCCACTTGAACTTTTTTTAAACCTATATGGTCTTCTTTGAACATTAGTCGATTTAAATTTACTATTTCTACTGTATCGAAATCAAATAAGGAAAGTTTACCAATTCCACACCTTACAACCATCTCAGAAGATACACAGCCTAGACCCCCTACTCCTATAATCCCTACATGGAATTTTTTTAATAAATCCCAATTTACATCATAACCAAATTCTTTTATTGCTTTTAATCTGGTGTATCTGGTTTCTTTCATTTCTTATCATTCATTAATTTAATATCTTAAGATCTTTGGGATTTTTGATATTCTACCACAGAAATTACATTCAACAATTCCATTTACATCGATATCTTTTATTGGTAATTGAGCTCCGCATTCAGGACATTGAATACTTAACACTTCTGCTCCTTGTTCTACTCCCTTCTTTAATTGAGAAATCCTAAAATTATAAGAATCTAATATT
>JBHLQA010000436.1:0-3230 GCA_048885285.1 Candidatus Odinarchaeota archaeon | reverse complement strand
AATCCTATGATATATTGACATTAAATTTACAAGATGAGCTGCCATATACTTCTCCCTAAGAATATCTTTTTCAATGAAATTATATTTTTGATTTACATTTTCTTGATTTTCAAGAAAATCCTCTAAATTTACTTGATCTCTTAACATATCTTTTTCAGTTGTAAACTCGTTTTGAAAGTATTTCGCTATTTGTTCATAGAATTTAGGAAGTCCAATCTGATTAATAGCATAATCATCTGGTAATTTAATGCTGGGAGGTAAATATTCTGAAACTGAAAGATCAATGAATTCAATTGGAATATTATGCTCAAGCCCGATTCGGATACTTTCCATAATGGAGTCTCCAGGATCTACAGGGATATAATTCAACTTTTTTGGATTCAACGTATCCGCATATCCAATTAAGGATAAAAAAGGGAATCGTTCAATCGCTTCTATTACTTCATCTTGAACGTTATTCGGTAATTCTACAGCAATAATATCAGGAAAAACTTTAAATAATGCTGTACGCACCAATCTCGCAAATTCTATTCGCGAGTGAAAAGTAGGAATAACATATATATTCTTAAATTTAATATAAGGCTGTTCTGTCATCTAATTCTTTTATTAATGTATTTATTTCTAAAGAAGTATTAAATTAAATGAAAAATTCAAAAGTTTCTGAATTAAAATAATTAATTTTATGTATTAAAACCTATTTTTGTTTTCTATTTTAAGTATATAAATATTCTTATATAACATGAAAATAGAAGTGATTTACTCACTTTTTTTTACCCATCCCTTCTTTTTCCCAGTCTTCAAACGATTTTATCAATCTATCAATTTGTTCAACATCTAATTGTTTTTGGAAGAGCACCTCTTTAGTGTTTTTGATGAATTCTGCGGAAATTTCACCGTTTTTGATCATATCTAGTATTGCAGAGAGGATAATTCCTTCTCCTTCCCCACATTTTTCAACAATAGCATTTACTTCTAATCTCTCGAAATTTTGGTTGAGATTAAAGATAATATCTTTTGTTTTGATCATTCTTGTTGTATTGATATAATCCTTTAAAATTGATAGATTTTTATCCTTAAGTGTCTTATCCCTTATTTTATCAACATCAGAGAAAACATCATTAAATACACTTATGGATTCCTCAAATTTTTTCATTTCTCTTAATTTGAGAGCTTCTTCAATCTTTTTTTCGATCATTTTGATATAAATAGAATCTAGGATATTGAGGATATTCCTTGTAAGTTGTTCTTTAATTGATTTATCGGTTATTTTATCTACTATTTTTCCTGCAAGACTGAGAGTCTCTAATGCTCTAATGAATTCTCCTTTCCTTTTTAATTTATCCGCTTTTTCTGCCAGTTCAGTTATTTGTAGTTTCATAATTCTACTTCGAATTGAGTTTGGTATGTACTTTTTTATATCTTTTGCTTTTAAAAGCCTTTCTTGGTAAGATTTAATAGATTCTCTTAAATTAGTATTTATTTCTATTTCCTCTTCGTTTTCAAGAATAATTTTTATTTTTCTTGCATTTTTCTTTGCTATTCTCTTTTTAATAAATATATATCCCAAAATTAGGGCAGTAATGGAACTTGAGATAAGAATTCCTCTGAAAAGCCAATTATCAAAAAAATTCAGTGGATCTGTTCCTGATATTACCTCTTCTTTATCCGTAAACCGATCATTATCAGTATCGGCATCAAACGGATTTGTCCCTAACTCTAATTCTTCATCATCGCTTAAACCATCAAAATCGGTATCAAAATTATTGGGATTAGTAAAATAGAGATTAATTTCATCATTATCACTTAAACCATCATTATCCGTATCAACACCATATTTTACTAAAAAAGCCATATGATAATCTAATTTATTATCAAACATGTAACCTGTGATATATGCATTTCCCGAAACATCTACTGCAATTCCAAACGTGTCCTCATAATAAGGACTATCCCATCTTTTATACCATATCATATTTCCATCTGAGTCGTATTTCAATAAGAAAACATCTTGGTGAGAAGTGTCATGACCATAAAATGAACCAGCAATATATACATTTTCTAAACCATCTAGCGCAATCGCAAGTGTATAATACGCAAAATTTCGAATATCCCATGTTTTATACCATAATAGACTTCCCTCTGAGTTGTACTTTAATATAAAAGTATCCTTGTTAGTTTTTTCGGAATTATGCGTAATGCCTGTGATATATATATTTCCCGAATTATCTATTACTACATCATGTCCATAATCATCATCAAAACCCCCCCATGTATAATTCCACAATAAATTTCCATCCGAGTCATACTTTAATAATAAGACATCTCTATTACTTGGTCCAAAACTTTCAATATAATCTGTAATAAATGCATTTCCAGAACAATCTATCCCAATTCCTCTTCCAGCATAAGTAGGAATTCTCCATTGTTCATTCCCATAAGTATCATATTTTCCTAAGAAACCTTTTCCTTCTAATATGAATACATTTCCCATATTATCTGCCACAATTTCCCCTCTATAAGCATAAGCACCCGAGCATTCGATATTCCATAGTAGATTTCCATCAGAATCATATTTTGCTATGAAGCCTTCAGAGGGAAGTGCTTCAGCATAACCTGTAATATATATGTTTCCCAAGCTATCAACCGCAATTCCATACCCATAATCACTAATATCAACCAATGTTTTATTCCACTCACATTTATTTATATTACTGATGGATGGAGGCATTGTTATATTTCTATTATTGTTATTCTCATTTTCATAATTAAGCATATCAATATATCCTGATAAAAAACCAAAACACAGGAGTGAAAGAAAAAATATAATGATAATTTTCTTATATTTCATTCTTTTCACCGACCTGGATATTTTTGATAATACTCTTTATTATTTTACTGAAAGGACTTTTCAGATAATTCTATAAAATGTACTCTTATAATAAAAAAAAATTTGATATACTTTTGGTATCTTTTTATTTATTATATATCATTTTCTCGAATAATTTCATTGTAGAGGTTCTCGATGAATTGATCAAAATTGTCTTTGGAGTATCTTACACTTAATAGATGACCTAGCACTACAGGGATGTTTTCTTCCTTTTCATAAACAGGAACAATTTTAAGCAATCCTTTTTTCCTAAGTTGAAAAGCTGCTTGCCATTCATCCTCCACAGATTTTGATCTCGCTGCATTTTCCGAACAGAATAGGACAAATACATTTGATACTTTTA
>JBHLQA010000435.1:0-3250 GCA_048885285.1 Candidatus Odinarchaeota archaeon | reverse complement strand
CTTCTTTAATAGTAATTTACTTGCATAGCTGCTAATATTTCCTGTTCCACCAATGAATAAAACTTTCATAAAATTCAAATATATTATTGTAACAAAATATAAAAATCTTTAAATTTAACAAACAAGTAAAAATATACCTAAGATTCATATGTTAATTTGGTTGAAATGCACTTAAATTCTTATCTGCTCTATTTTTTCGAAGGAATTCTCTTTGAAATCATACGTTGAAATTATCTTACCATCCTTGGTTTCAAGAATATTATATACTTTATATTTTTCTTAGGCGATATCGTAATTTAATGAAATCTTGAATCATATATTTGATATGAATATTTAAAGAATAATTATCCTTTACAAATAAGTGTAAAAATTTCTTATCTAAATAGATTTTTTTTCAATTTAAATGCTTATTTAATGGTCCTTATAGAAATTATTGTTTATTTCTTTATAAAAAGTAATAAACGCGATTCAGAAGAAGAAACAAAAATTAATCAAAGAAATGTATATACTTGATTTTTTAAAATATAAAATCAAATTAAATACCTATATATAACCTTAAAATAATAAAATTTAATTATTTGGGGATGTTTTTAATATATAGTATTGGGCCTATGGATTAGTGGAAGATCGTTCGCTTGGCATGCGAAAGGCCGCGGGTTCAATTCCCGCTAGGTCCATTCTCAGTTTCTATTTTAGGGTAAGCATATCTAAGTAGATTAGTAAATCTTTAATATTATCCAAAATTAGGAAAATTTCATTATTTTAAATATTTAATATTTACTAAGGGGAAAAAAGTAAAAAAAAGAAAACCTAAAAATATTTTCTAATCTTGTTCAGCTTCAGAATTATTTCATCAAACATCCTTCATCAAACTTCTTTCATCAAATTTCCACCATTAAGAAAAAAAAGAAAAGAATTAAAGGTAAACTCTTTTCCTTGGTAGGCTTAATTGGTAATTATCTAGCATATCATTGAAAAGGTCTTTTCCAAGACCCATTTCAAAGCATTCACCATGAATTTCCCTTCCTTTAATGGGACCTCCACTAGTTTTTTTGGTGATTTTATAGTTAAGACCAAATAAATCTTGTATTTGAATAAGAAAGTCCTTACTCCCACAATTAATTCTTGAAATCCTAACTTTTCCATCACCATCATAATAACCAAGTAAAAATGCTAAATATAGCTTATAACTACTTAATTTTGGTAATTGAATTGATTTGGATTTTGCACATCCAATAATAAACCCATGTTTTATGAGATTATTAGTGAATTGAACATTGAGCAGTCTAATACCAACTTTTTTATTATTAAGTCGGTATCTTTTATATCTAGGATTAAATCCTATAGCATTAATGAATCGATCTATAAGAATCTCTTCCTTGATGCTAATTTCGACTCCAAATCTAATACCTGTCTTTTGCCTAGACACCCATGCCTCAGCAAATAACCAACCAAGCCAATAAGCTTTTTCTGTTATGTCAATAATTTTGAAGTAATCAAGATTAATGTTTGGGTGGAATCTATAGATTAGTTGATTTTTTTTTTGAACTTTCCCTAAACTCATTAAATCACCTCCTTTTTTTAATTTGTATTTAAAGATCAAGGGAAGAATATGAACTAAATAGAGCCATCATTACTAATTTCAAATCGGGAAAGTATAATAAAAACATATCAATGAAAAATTCTCTTCAAGTATTATTATTCGCTTTCTGTTTTTCATTATATCAAAAAATACCTGTAGAACGGTGTGAAATATATTATCTCAAGTATAATCTAAAGGAAATAATAAAATTTAATAAACCCATGATGAAAATTGCAAAATGCATGGTCGATGATTATATTAAGCATCATCATCCACAAATTTATAGTCAAAATAAATTTAACTTAGAAAATTTCTCTTCATTAATTTCAAAAAAGAATAAACTAGAAGATTACATTTAAAGTATGACAAAATTGATATAATGAGTTTTTTTATAATTTGATTATTATGGAGGGAATTAAAAAAAGAAATTTGAGGATTTCTTCTAATTTAACTTTAGTTTATATAATTTCATCTAATTTTCACTGTAAACCCTTAACTTGACTATTATTAATTATCTATATATGGATTTTTATAGAGCGAATAAATATCTATATATATTAAATATGTGATTTAGAAGGTGATAAGAATTCATAAATTTTGTACATTATGTGGAGCAGAAAATCCTGTAAATGCAAGGCATTGTGAAGCATGTGGTTCTCTATTTGAAGAATCATCTATAAGAGAGGTAGATGAACAATATCAAAAGAAAGCAAGAATAAAGGAGGGTAGTGATAGTAGCGATAGTAGTGGCAGTAGCGATAGTAGCGGCAGTAGCGATAGTAGTGGCAGTAGCGATAGTAGCAATGCTTCAGTTACAAAATCCATGGCTTATATTTTAAGTTTTAGTCTAATGTTTCTCTTAGCCATACTATTTTCAGTAATATTTTACTAATTTCTTTTATTAAAGGGTGTTATTCGACCTCGAAGTTATCAAATAATGTCTATAATGAATTTTGATGAATATTACAATAAATGGTTAGAAGATCATGCTTACAATGATAACAGTATTGTAAAAGGATGGCTAAAGATTTCATATGGCACATGTAAACATGTATTTCTTCCATTAAAATTTACACCACTAAGAATTGATTTTTTAAGTCTTGCTTTATCACTTCTAATTGCTGCTATATTCTCTTTATTTCCTTATTTAGATAAACTTGGATTATTCCTTAGTGGGATTATAATTATTTTTTTAATAATCAGTGTAGGGATGATGGATAATTTAGATGGTATACTCGCACGTTTAACAAATAAAAAAAGTCCAAGAGGTTCATATCAAGATTTGATATTTGATAGAATAAATGATGGAATTATTATCATTAGTCCTATCTTTTCACATTATACTCAAATAAGTAGTATTTTATTTCTATTATTTACTGTATTTACATTTGAAAATTTGCGTTCTATCCATATTTCATTAGGAATTCCTATATTTAGTACTTTATCAGAAAGACATGCACGATTAGTTTTTCAAATTGGATATATTGCGATAAGTTCTTGTGGATTTTATCTTACATTTTTAGGATATACACCCCAAATTCAAATTTTTGGAAAGAATCTATATTTCTGGCCAAGTTTAGATATTTTATATATTTGTTTAGGATTTATTTCTATAATTGGCATAGTTCAACTAATTTTACGAATATCTAAAACAAAAATTTCTCCATT
>JBHLQA010000434.1:0-3251 GCA_048885285.1 Candidatus Odinarchaeota archaeon | reverse complement strand
ATTTTTAACCTTTTTTCAAATTTTATTTTACATTAGAAGGGAATTAATTCCCTCATTTTTTGTTCTATAAGTATAATTGTGATCACTTATATATAAATCTTCACTATCTCTAAATTATTTGTCTACATAATTGGAGATAAAATATAGTGTTTGATATGTAATATGCTTTTGAAAGTGATCAATTGATATATTTTAGAATTTTTGTCGAGATAAAAACTGATCATATGGTTCAATATTTTGGTAATTGTACAGTTTTTAAAATAGTTTTCATAACTCATTGAAAAGATAAGAAATGGTATATAAGAGGCCTGAATCTGTAAATTATGGCCATATCGTATCTTTAATGAATGTTTGAAAGAACAGTTCATGACTTTTATTTCTGAACATTTAGATAATCCTAATAACTCAAGCCCACATACCTCAAATCTGAAATTCTTACACTTTTTTAAAGATAATGAACTAAACTCGCAATTCCTTACAAGTATGTGCAAAGAAGAGTTTTTAATGACAGAACCATCTGAGAATGAATGAATAAATTCAATTATATACGGGTCTTCGTAAGTTCCATTTCCTGGCCATTTTTCATCTATAGCTTTCTTGTAAATATCTTCTTCAGAATAAGTATTATCCGATAATTTCTTCAAAATTCTTAACACCGTAATTTCTATTTTTTTATTTATTATTTATTTTCTGATTTTTTTATATTTGTTTTTCTAAATTATTTTTAATTTTAGTTTTGCATATAGGGCATTTCTTCCAGGTCATTTTACAGGTATAATTACAATTTGGACATTCAACTAATATTTCTTCTGATTCTTCATTTAAATTTGCTTTAAATTTTGCTTGCTCAACTTTACTCGTGTATTCCTTCCTGAGGATTCTTTCATATTTGGTTTTATTAAATTTGAAGTCCATTAAATCAAATAAAGCTTTTGCTACATATAGCAGTGAAATTATTATAAACAAAATGAAAACCCCTGAGGAATTTACGACAAGTTGTATATTTGTAATTTTTATAAGAATTGTCAGAAGAATTCAATATATTTCCCACAACATAGAGGTTATTAGATTCATTCATTACAAGATCTCTTCCTATAATATGTTCACTTTCAATGATTTTTTCCCATTCAGTTGTTATTGATAAATTCGGAGGTTCTTTAGTAAGATGTGAAATATTATATTCATATAACGATGCTACATTGTGCACTGCAGATATACAACCCCATGTTAGAAATATGATAATTATCATCATAATTAGCTGTTTACGGACTCGCATGATTTAATCTCTTTTTTTCTAATTTTAATAAGAACATCTATTAATTAAATTTTTCAAATGAAAATAAAAATAGATCAGAAAACTCATTTTGACATTTTGAATATGATTTAAATATAAAATATTCGATATTTTAAAACAAGTGATAAATTATGATATTGCAATAATTTCATTTAACAAATTATTATTGGAATCTTAATCTTAATTTAAATAGAACTTAAAAAGTAATTAATTGTAATTCTCAATAGTATTTTTTGGGGTAATCAATGATCACATAGATAATTTTTCTTTGATTTATGTAGACGATTGCATTAGTTTTTTAATAGATACAAAACAATTTATAATATGACTGAACGATTGAGTCTTGATAATTTATCTGAGTTAGATATTGAAATCCTGAAAAAACTAAGTAAGGATGGTCGATTTTCGCTTCGACAACTTGCGAAAGCTTTAGGGAATAAATCGCCAGTTACCATTAAAAATCACCTTGAAAATTTGGAGAATAAAGGTATTATAGTAGATTATGGTGCCAAGATTAATTTTGAACGATTAGGATATGAAGTTGTGGCTATTATCGAAGTAACGATTTCTAAGGGAAAAATGTTTGAAGTAGAAGAGAATATTGCTCAGAGTCCCAACGTTTTTGGTGTTTATGATATTACAGGGACTTACGATGCCCTCATATTAGCAAGGTTTAAAACGCGAGAGGAATTAAGTAAAATGATAAAACAAATTCATAAATCTCCGAATGTAGAGCGTACCAATACTCATTTTGTATTAAACACCATTAAAGAATCCAGTTCTTTTGTGGATTTGATTGGGAAAGAAAGCGAAAAAAAGTAATTTTAGATTTCTTTAGTTAAATAGATTTTTTTTGGTTTATCATATTTTTCTAGATTCAATCATTTCCGATTTGAAAATTTAAAAATTGTTCAACAAAATTAGTAAAATATTTTAACTAAATTATTGGCATTTAAACTTTATTTACTAAATGTCATGATTTAGAATGATTCGTTCATTAATTAAAGGTTTTATTGTAATTTATTTTATAAAATATCTAAAAAATTATCAAATTGTTTAGAAAAACTTAAATATGGGAGAGACATCCCATTAATATAAGATACATTTCTATAAAAAGTGTAAGTTCAAAATTAAAAAATTAAAATAATAAATTGAAATAATAAGTATGACTCCACAGGAAACATTTAAAACATACGAACAAATATGTCTAGATAAATTGAAAGAACTTGGAAGATCATCAGTAGCAGAATGGTCGACAGCAATGGGTTATAATAGTTCTAATGCTTTAATAAAAATTATAAAGAGAATTCAAGAAACCACTCCAGAAAAATTAAAAATATATAATAATGCGAAGCCACGTTTATATGAAGTTTCAGAAGAAAATTAAATTAATAAAATAGAAAAAATGAAAAAATTATTACGAGGTAATTAAAAATTGATAAAATGTCCATGTTGTAAGAATGAGTATTCCTATGGTAAGTTTATTTTTCATAAATGCGAAAATAATTCTATTTGTTTTGGGCGTATATTTTGCGAGAAACAGAAAGAATATACATGGAACTGTACTTCTAAAATGAATTGTAATAATAATCAAATTTCTAAAAAAGTTGACTCTTCAATTCATATCCTTGAATAAATTGAAGATTATTAGTACACTTTATCATAATTAAAGCCAACAATCAAATTCTTAGGCTAATATTAAAATATAAGATATATAAAATTTTATTTTGTAGAAGAAAACCAATCATTTCATATAAAAATTTCAATAAAGAATAAGTCAATTATTGGTTTATCAAATATATATTAGTATAACTTATAAAAATGTTCAAAAAAAAGCAACCCGCTCATCCTGGCTCCTTTTATAAGTAAAGATTCATTTTGATCCACTCCATGATATAGTGCCTTGTATCCAGTGAGATCCAGTGTTCGGTGACCGGTGTGATCAGGGCTTCCTTTT
>JBHLQA010000433.1:0-3253 GCA_048885285.1 Candidatus Odinarchaeota archaeon | reverse complement strand
ATCAGATCTTAGAAAAATATTATCTTTAAACTTTTGGACAATCTTTAATCGTTGATTAATTTCTTTAATATCTGTAAGAGGTTGGAGGATAAATTTCTTTATTAAACGAGCACCCATTGGAGTACAGGTGTGGTTAAAAATAGAATATAGCGTGGCATCTTTACCTCTTTCCCAAAGTGAATTAATTAATTCTAAATTCCTCTGAGTAATATAATCTAAGTGAAGTACATTTTCTTCTTTAATAACATTTATTTTGAAGATATTTGGAATAACATCTCGTTGGGTATCTTTTAAAAATGCTAATAGACCTCCCGCGGCTTGAATAGCCATAATTTTATCCTCTAAGGCAAAACTTTCTAAATTCGAAACTTTAAAATGACGGGAAATTAATGTATATGCCTCCTCGTATAAAAAAACATGTTCTTCATATGATTTAATAATCGCTTTAGTTAAATCTGTCAATAAAATAAAGAGTCTCTCATCATTTTTTAGATCAAGAGGTATAATTAATTCTACAGGATCATATTGAGAAAGAATACTCAATAATTGTTCTTGCAAATCTTGATTCTTATTTGATATTTCAGTTGCTACAAACTCTCCAGTAGATATATCCATAAAAGCAACGCCAAATCCATTTTTTTCTTTAACCATGGACGCAATATAATTATTTTGATTTGATTTTAGCAGGTTTGGTTCGATAATTGTTCCTGGTGAGAGTACTCGAGTAACTCCACGCTTTACAATTCTTCCCTTTACTGTAGTAGGATCTTCTAATTGTTCAACTATGACTAATGTTTCACCGAGGTTCATTAAATTATTAAAATAATTATGACCAGAATGATGAGGAATCCCTGCTAAGGGAATATCTCCTCTTTTCGTTAGAGTTATTCCTAAAAGCTTTGAAATTTTTTCAGCATCATCATAAAAAAATTCATAAAAATCGCCCATGCGATATGCAATGAGATAATCTGAAGGAAATCTTTTGCGAATGGAATACCAATGTTTTAACATAGGAGTTAACTTCTTAGGGTCAATTTCCTCCATAATCTACTCATTTAAAATATTAGAAAAATTCAATTTCAATATAATCAATTATAACAGTAATTTAATATTAACTCTATTTGTTAATTTTTTAATAATTAATATATAGAGAACAGAGAGGTTTTTTATTATCCTTAAGAGTCTATTAAAATACTAAGATATAAAAAAATATAAATAGTGAGAATCCTTAATTCTTTCAATATATATGAAATATGGTTTAAAAAAATGGCTAATGAAAAAATAATTCCTTTTCGTTGGCATTGGTCTTGGCGCGCATAAGAACGCGCTTCTCATAGGTTAAATCGTATTTTATTATTCATATTATACTCTTCTTTAATCCTTCTTTATGAAAACATCTTCCTTATTTTCTAAATGTGCTTTATTAAATTGAATTCCAATATAGTAAAGTTACACATTAATAATGTGTAGATAAAACTAAATAATAAATTAAAAACAAGCAGAAAAATGTTTGAAGAAAATATAATTAACGGATTACATAAAATTATCAGAAAAGTTGATTTATCAACAAGCGAAGCAGAAAATATTATGAGAGAAATAATGAGTGGAAAAGTTACTGCTTCCCAATTGGGAGCATTTTTAACAGCTTTAAATATGAAAGGTGAATCTATAGAAGAGATCACTGGTTTTGCACGAATTATGCGTGAATTCGCAAATCGTATTGAACCACAAATAAATGGAGAATTATTGGATACATGTGGTACTGGAGGAGATAAAGTAAAAACCTTTAATATAAGTACGATCTCAGCATTAGTTGTAGCGGGTGTTGGTGTTCCTGTAGCAAAACACGGAAATAGAGCAGTCACGAGTAAATGTGGTAGTGCAGATTTATTAGAAGGGTTAGGTGTAAAAATTGATTTACCCCCAGAAGAGGTTAAAAAATGTATAGAACAAGTAGGTATTGGTTTTATGTTTGCACCTTTATTTCATCCTGCAATGAAACATGCAATGCCAACCAGGAGAGAACTAAAAATTAGAACTGTTTTTAACATATTAGGGCCTTTAACAAATCCTGCAAATGCACCTTGTCACACTCTAGGCGTTTTCCAAAAAAACTTAGCACCAGTTATGGCAAAAGTCCTTGGAAATCTTGGGGGAAAACATATATTCACAGTACATAATTCATATGGAATTGATGAGTTAGCACCTATAGGGATTAATTATATAACTGAGGTTAAAAATGGGAATATTGAAACTTATGCTTTAACGAATAAAGATTTCAACCTCCCAGATTGTATCGTGGAAGAAATATTAGCTGGAAATCTTGATGAAAATCTGAAAATCGCCTTAGGGATCCTCAAAAATCAATTAAAAGGGGCTAAGTATAATACTGTCTTGATGAATGCTGCCTTAGCTCTTACTAGTGCAAATATTGTAAAAGACATTGACGAGGGGATTTCTATGGCAAAAAATTCTATAGAAGAAGGTAAAGCCTTTCAAAAACTCGAGAATTTTATTGAGGTTTCTGGTGGAGATAAAGAAAAATTAAATAATATATTATGAAGAAATAATGACTAATATTCTACATCAAATTTTAGCAAGCAGAAAAAAATCACTAGCAAAACAAATAGATTTGTTCGAAAGATTAGTAAAGACTTTTCAAGTTTCTTCAAGGATCCCTCTAAGTGAGAATATTAGTAAACAAGGAAAAATTTCGATAATCTCGGAAATAAAACCTTCCTCTCCTTCTCTAGGAAGTATAAGATCTAACATAAATGTTTCTAAAGTTGCAGAAGAAATGGAAAACGCAGGAGTAATTGGACTTAGTATACTTACAGAACCAAAATATTTTAATGGATCATTTGAAAATTTAATGGAAGCTGTAAATGCTACTAAAATTCCTTGTTTAATGAAGGATTTCGTTTTCGATGAATCACAGCTTCGCCTAGCAAAAAAAATTGGAGCTTCTAATATCTTATTAATTAATCAACTTGGTAACTTAAATAATTTATATGAATTGGCAATTAAATATGATCTTGAACCATTAATAGAGATTCACGATAAATCAGAATTAAATGATATTGAATCTTTACTTGAAATTGGGCATAATCCCAAGTTGATTGGTGTAAATAATCGTAATTTAAATAACATGCTAATAGATCTTAATACTTCGAAGGAATTAATACCAAAAATCAAAGAAATTGTTGGGAATAACACTTGTGTGATTAGTGAAAGTGGAATTTCTACTAAAGAT
>JBHLQA010000432.1:0-3259 GCA_048885285.1 Candidatus Odinarchaeota archaeon | reverse complement strand
TTCAGGGTGCTTAGTCTCTCAGCCGTATCTCTTGGCTGGTTTACGGGGTCGTGGATAGCAAATGGCATTGAATCAGTGAATTTATTTTTAGCAAATTAAATTATGCTAATTCTACTTTTTCAAAAAAATGAATAAATTTAATAAAAATTATATCTAAATATCTAACATTCTTAATTTCTGTGAAATATCTTTCCTTCTGAGAATTTTCATGAAATCATCTTTCTTTTGCTGAAGTCGAGTTAAAAATGAATCAAGCTTATCAAAGTTATTAAAAAAATACTCCCTCCCTTCTGCCAAAATTTTAACTCCCTTTTTATTATTTTCTATAACAGCATATATTCCTCCTACTTCAGAATCATGTTTTATAAAGACTTTTTCTGCTCCTGGTAACTTTTCATTTCCTTTTTTTGCCCAGAAATTATTTTTTAGTAAATAAGATCGATACATACTCACTTTTCCACACACAACCTCTTTTTTATAATTATGATAAGTCATCGAGATATGTCTCTTTATATACTCATTATGACTATCGGTATATAGTTCCTAGTAATATAAAATTCAAATCGGTTATAACATCGTGTAATATGCAAGGAACATATTACTCAGATATTATATAATTTATATTTTATATTCCACAAGAAAATTAGTTTCCAAAAACACTTATAAATCAATAACTAAAAAACCCAGCACTATTTACTAAAAAAAATTTTCTTGGGGTTGTTTAATAAAAATTTCAACTGGAGATTTTATTTTTTTAAAAATAACAATTAAGGGTATTTTGAATACAAATCTTTAATAAAGTTATTAAGTTCTTTCATAGTATATTTCTTGGTATCATACGCAAGATCTCCACATTCATCTTCCAAATCTAAGCACGATTTAATATAAGCCTTATTCATAATTGTTAACATAGTTTTTGTGAAAAAAGTAAACTCATTTTGATATTTAGATATTTTTTTAGCGAACTTGAGAGTTTCAATATCAAGTTGTTCCAAAGGAAAAACTCTGGTGGGAAAATTAATATTTCTAAGCTCTTCCAATCCAATTTTATCGGCTGTAAAAAGTGCATACTTTGCATAATTAAAACCAAAAGCTAATAATGGAAGTAGAGTCGCTCCTGTTCGTGGAAACGCTGAAATTTCAAGTTCTGGTAGTCTAATATATAATTCTTCTTTAGCTCTATCAGCAAAGATCCGAAAATCAGAAGCTAACATGATTAAGACGCCAAAACCAACCGCGATACCTTGAATTTGTGTTATTACAGGTTTCTTCATAAGAAGTACAGTTTCATTAACCATTCTACCCCATTTTGATATTTTAGTTACATTTTCTGGAGATCCTTGTATCTCTTTAAGATCATATCCTGCAGAAAAAAAACGTTCTCCTATGCTTTTTATAATAATGCATTTGACTTTCTCATCCTTATCTGCAATAAGTAGATTTTCATGTATCGATCTTAACATCGATACATTACATGAATTTGCTTTATCTGCTCTATTAATTGTTATAGTAGCAATTCTTCCTTCTTTTTCAAAAAGAATAAATTCATCATTACTCATAGGATCTTTAACATATTCTTTAATTTAAAATATATTAAACAAATTAAAATTCTATTATTCTGAATTACTATTTTGATTTTTCAACCTCTTAAAAGCACATAAATATGTAGATAATATGAGAGTTTTAATTGAATTATCATCAATTAAATCTTATTATTTCAATATTACATAGATTTTTATGATTCCTAAAGCAAAAAATGAATAGAATTGATATAAAAAAGCTCTAATAATTAACAATTTCAACAACTTCAATATTGTACTACTAACCAAATCATACAATTTAACACTGTTGAATATGTTTGTATTAGTATAACGGAATAGTTTTGAAATGAATATTATAAATATATTAATGGATGAATATATATTATCAAGTATTAGGGGGATAAAATTTATTTTAAACACATAAGGGTTGAGGTGTTAAAAATTAAAAATGATCTCTGAAATAGAATTTTTTAATGACATTTTTGAAGATTTTCCATATCAGGATAATCATAAATATGAAAACGACCTATGGAAGGCTAATTCAATAATTAAATTAATGCATAATTCAGATGGATTCATAGATAAGAGTATAATCGAAGAAGGATTAAAAATAATTATAAGTTTATGCAGGTTTAACGAGTGTGGTGTTCTACTAGATTCATATGAGCTCGAAAGTTACCCAATTAATCAATTAATAGAATCAGAAAAAAAATTAATAGAATCTATTTTAAAAGCAGAATTTATTTAAACTGCTTTTCAAATTCCCAAACAGAATCTTGAATGGTATGAAGATTCTTAACCACTTTCCCTGATGTTTTCGATTCCATATCAGGAGCATCAAACATTGCTTTTCCGACAGCCAATGCTTTTTTTTGAGTTTCCTCTATGATTCTCACAATATCTCCTCTTTTAATTGAAGGGTCTATTTTTGTTATTCCTGGGCGCATAACATCTGCGCCATTTGCAACATATCGAATAGCTCCAAAATCTACAATGATAGTCTTCAAATCTACTTGATTGTTTAATAATAATGTTAAAACAGGGATAAACCCCTCTTTAGATTTCCATAATTTTAATACCGTATTAATTGCATATAGAGTATCTCCTGCTTCTGTTTCAATAATTTCAACATTGCATTTCTTTGGAAAAATCTGCTCAACAAATTTTTGATCATATTGTTTTAAGATTTCATCTTTTAAGGGCTTTAATTCAGATTTTCGAATAAAATGTCTTTGTTTTATCTTCATAAGTTGACATAAGAATAAAATTTAAGAAAATTAAAATTTAGTATTTTATCAGATAAGTTATAATTTATGTGCATGAAATCTATGAGTAAAGTCTATACTTCAGCTGTAGTCATTATCCCTCCTCAAGAAAAGTGGTCCTCAATTCAAGATATCCGTAAAATTTACGACCGAAACATTCATAGATGGATGCCTCATATAACGTTAATATATCCTTTCAAACCTGAAAAAAAATATTTAAATCTTGAAAAAGATTTTTCAGAAAAATGCAAAAATATTAACAAGTTTGAAATTTCATTGAACAAATTAAAATACTTTACTCATAGAAAAGATATCTTTACAATTTGGCTTGATCCAGAACCTAATCACTCTATAATATCACTTCAAGCTAAAATTCTTGAAGTTACTCCAGATTGTAATGATGTAAATAAATTCAAAAATGGTTATCAACCACATTTAAGTTTAGGACAAATT
>JBHLQA010000431.1:0-3268 GCA_048885285.1 Candidatus Odinarchaeota archaeon | reverse complement strand
ACAACATGATATAATTTTATATTATACAAAATCAGAAAATTTCATTTTTAATAAGCAATATACTCCCTACAAGGAAGAATATATTAAAAAAATGTTCCGTTATAAAGATGAAAACGGTCGGCTTTATAGGAAAAGACGAGATGGGAAACAGTACTTAGATGAAAAACCTGGTAATCTTATAGGGGATGTATGGAATGATATATATTCATTTCAAACAATTACTAAATCAAAAGAATATCTTGGTTATCCTACTCAGAAACCAGAAAAATTATTAGAACGTATAATTCTATCTTCTTCAAATGAAGGAAATATTATAGCCGACTTTTTTTGTGGAACAGGAACAACTTTAGCCGTTGCTAAAAGATTAAATAGAAACTGGATTGGTGTGGATAATAATTCTACAGCTATTGAATTATGTAAAAAAAGATTAAATATTACATATATTACATAAAATAATACTAACCAATTCAGTTTATATAAAGAATTTCTTAAAAAGAAAATAAAAGAGTATTATGAAGGATAAGTATTCTTTATTTGCTTTTAACGGAGATCCAATGTGCTTTATTCATGTAATACTTAATGCATTAGAAATGGACAAAAAGGGTTATGAAGTAAAGGTAATTATAGAAGGATCAGCTACTAAATTAGCAGATCAATTTGAAGATAAGAAGAATCCCTTTTATGATAAATATCAAGAGTTAAAAAATTCAAGATTAATTGATTGTTTCTGTAAGGCTTGTAGTAGCAAAATGAGAACTTTAAAAAAAGTAGAGGATCAGGAATTTCCCACTTGTGCCGAACTGATGGGACATCCAAGTATGGAAAAATATATTGAACAAGATTATTCAATAATTACTTTTTAATTGAATTAAAATTATTCTCTTTCTATAATTACAGAAGGAATTCCGAGCCATTGTCTTGCTTCTTCAAGATTTTCTACTATTTTTCTTTTGGGCGAGTCTGCTCTTTCGAATAATATTTCCGCTTCTCTTTTGAGTACAAGGTTTTTTGAAATAATATAAGCGGATTTAACCAATCTATCATTATTTCTTTTAAGGAGATCCAAAATCATTTCAAAAGATTTAAGATGTAACAAGATAAGATCTAAACCATCAACTATAACAGAAATTTTTTCAAAATCTTTCGTTCTTTCCTCAAATTCTTGAATAAACTTTTCTGCAACTGAAGGAGGAAACAGTCCAAGAGCTTTAACATAAAGGTGAGTTTCTCCTATCTTTTCAATTTTATACATATTCTAAAATTTAATATTAAAATTGTTTTAATTAATATTTATTAAATCTAAATATTTATTTTATTTTCCAATAAAATCTAATAAGTTATATTTATTTATAAATAAGATTTTGAATTTATAGAACTATGATATTATAATATTTCAATATGTATAATTTCTTCACATTATTTCTTTAGATTAACTTACTTCTCTCTTTTGATTTTTCAATCAAGATCAATCTTTTCCAGTCTTTTTTAGAAGTTGACCTAATGGTATTAATACGCCCACAACCCTCACAATTAAGTTTTTTTTCCCAATGCAAATATCCACATTCATTGCAGATATATGGATATGTTTTCTTAAATAATTTCCAATCTATTTTTATATTTAATCACCTCTGTTAATAGCCTTCCAATAGATAAAAAAAACATCACTCTAATTAATTGAATTATTAAAATTTATAAGAAAAGGTAATTATTTAATTACAAAGACAAAAGAATTCAGCGATTTAGCTTAATTTTGAAAAGAAAGATTAAGAGAAAGGAAGGTTAAAATGATCGTGAAATCGAGCTTTCACGATTTTTTTGAGTAATTTAACAAATTTTTTTAATAAGTACAAATTTAAAGAAAATATTAATATTCTACTTAATCCAAATAACGATGTTTAATGAAACTATTATTATTGTTGGTCCAGGTGGAATTGGAAAAAGTCCTCTTTCAGATTTGTTTGGAACTGATATAATTTTATTAGATCCATACCGTTTAAGGAAGGATGGACCTCGAGACAATAAAGATAAAAATTATGCAAATCCTAATCTTTGGGATTTTATGGATGGTATATTTGAAGAAAATATTAATGATATTGTTAAAAAGGAGGAACTTTGCATAATTAGGAAAAAGAAGATATTAGTTCTATTTTTCAAAGTTCGAAATGATTATCAGATTTTATTTATCCGAAACCTTGATAAAGATAAACAAAGTTTAGCTAGATTAGAAATTTATGCACCAATTTTAAAAAAAATTCTTGAAGAGAAAAAATGTGAAGATATTTTCGGAAAAGTTCATTTGATAATCTTAAATCCATTGATAAATTCGTATAATGATAAAAATTTTGATTTTGAAGATTTGAAACGTAAAACAAGAGAAAATTGTAAAGAACGAGGAGATTCTGAGAAAAGTATAAATGATCGAATAGATAATTTGGAAGAAGAATGGAATGCGTGGAAGAAATTAATCGAATTTTTTAAAAATGAAAAAGAGAAAGGAAATCAGCAATATTTTTGTTATGAGTATAAAAACTGGCAATTTGCAGAATTTGAATATAAGAATAAGGAAAAAGAAGTTCTTGATAAAGCGAGAGAAAAATTAGTAGAGAATAATACAGAATTAGAAAAATTTTTTAAAATCCAATTAAATCCTGAAGCAATTAAAAAAGCAAAATCTATATATCAGAAAAAGGGATGTAAATCGCCTTCAGAATTAATTAAAAAACTATTAGATGAGAATGAGTAAATAAGTAATAGAACAATATTTTAACTGGTTTTTCAATTTGATCAATTAAAAAAATTAAAATATTATTAAATTTGATAAACACTTATAAACTTTTTGTCAAATTCCCGTGAAATTATTTTTCTGTTTCTAAAGTAAAAGGAATATTATATCTTTTTTTAAAATTAACAAGGAAATTTTGAATAAAATTACTTTTTCCAGAACCTGTTGCCCCACATACAAACATATGCCTTTCTAGGTCGTTAATTGAAAGGTAAAACTTATATCTTTTTCGGGATTTTGATGCAAAATTGTGTTGTAAAAAGAATTATAATCTGGTGCATGTTGTTATTGGAAACATTAAACGTTTTCTTTTGGGAACCCAACATCATACCTGTAAAAATCATCTCGACGGTTATTTCGCTGAATACATTTATAGGTTAAACAGAAGTTTCCGCGAAGAAGATTTATTTAAGAATTTACTTGTGGCTTGTATGCTTGTACCACATAAACCAAAAAAACTTTAGAAAATTGCGAAAAATATAAAAA
>JBHLQA010000430.1:0-3272 GCA_048885285.1 Candidatus Odinarchaeota archaeon | reverse complement strand
TAGTCTATGAAGTTTGGAATTCTATCTGATACTCATATTACCATTAATACCTCAAAAGATCAGGTATCTTCGTTAATCGATCAACTTAGGCACGTTTTTAAAGATGTTGACGAAATTGTTCATGCTGGTGATGTATGTGAGGAATTCTTTCTAAAAGAACTGCAAAGTATAGCGAGAACTAGATGTGTACAAGGAAATCTGGATAATATTAAGGAATTAAAAATTTTCATAAAATTCACCATAGGACGATATAATATTGGAGTAATCCATATTTTACCAGACAATCTTGAAGAATTCACAAAAAAACATGGTTTACAAATTCTAATATTTGGACATACTCATCAACCTTTAATAAAGGGTACAGCTTTTAATGTTCTTCTTTTAAATCCTGGTTCTCCGACAAAACCAAAAGCGCCAATTGAAAGACCTGGGTTTATGAAACCTATCGCTAGACCAAGCGTGATTACATTAACGATTGATGAACATGATATTTTATCAACTTTCATTATCAATCTTAAATCATAATTCATAGTTCTTCACTGTGATAATTACATATTATTCTGGATAATTTTCTTATTTTAATAAATATTTTAAATTTTAAATCAATATTAGAAAATATTGTTTAAATTCCTATTTGAATAATTTTAAATATTAAATTACTCATATTATTCTTACAAAGAAATTTTATGTAAGCACTTTAGATTAAAAACAAATTAAAGTAAAATTTCTATATTCTTATTTAAGATATCATTGAAATAATCATAATTGAGTGTGTTTAGATTTGGTAAGTAGACTTGACCTTGTACTTAAAGAACTTAATGAAAATGGAAATTTTCGCGCGTCACTCTTCGCTACCTCAACTGGACTTGTCTTGGCGTCTCAAAAAGAAGAAAAAATTGATGAGCGTGTTGTAGCAGCGATGGGGTCGTTATTGAGTGATTCTGCATATAAAGCAGCCGAGGAGCTAGAACTTTCTGAGATAATAAGCATGAAGATAAAGTATAAAGAGGATTATATCATAATGAGGAATATTATTATGCCTGATGATAAAAATCAATTTATTTTAGCTATTTTGACGAAATCACCAGAAACAGATGATGTAGAAAGATATTTTGATCAACTCCTTGATTGGGCTGTTGAAAATTCCCAGGATGATTTAGAAAAGCTTTCAAGTTTATAATCTTTTTTCTTATATATTATATTTATTTACAATTAGAATCAATTTCCTCTTAAGAGATATTATTATAAAATTCCAATACCTCTTCAGCAATCTGGTGTTCATAACCTATATAAAAATGATCTGCTCCATCTATAATTTTATTTGTTTTTGGATCTAGGTAATAATCAAAGTTTTCTTGAAATCTCTCATAAACAGCTACATTATCTTGATTACCTTGAATGAACAATTTTGGCTTACTTGATTGTGATAATTCTTTATATTGAGTACCCATAAAATCCCAAGGAAATGATATAGAAACATATCCAATAATTTTTTCTGAATAATTAATTGCAGAACATCCTATCGCGGCCCCATAAGAATATCCACATATCATTATTCTTTCATGGCTTTTCATATTTAATAAAAAATCAATACACGCTTTTACGTCATCTAATTCTCCTGATCCTCCAGAATGATATCCAGTCGAATTTCCTACACCTCTAAAGTTAAATCTTAAACATGCAATTTCATGTTTTATTAAGTGATTAAACACACCTGATACGACATTGTTATACATATTTCCACCATATTGGGGATGTGGGTGACAAATTAAAACTGATGGAAAATTTACAGTTTGTTTTGAATGAAAGTATTCCGCTTCGAGTTCTATCTCATTGTTTTTAATAAATAATAATTCTTTTTCAACCATAATTTTAATTAATTTTTAAACTATAATAATAATACTATAGTTAAATGTGCGAAAGATGAGTTATAATAGAATCATAATTGAACAAAAAATAAAAGAATTTTTGCTAGAAGACTGTATGTTCATCGATATTAGTTCTAAAGTAATTCCTGAGAATGCTAATGCCTCAGCAAAAATATTTGCTAAGAGTATAGGATTTATTTCTGGATTAAATGAATTGAAAATTTTATATGATATTCTAAATATCTCCACTTCTTTTAAAAAGAAGGATGGAGATGAGGTTAATAATGGAGATATCATTGTAGAATTAATAGGGAAAGCTAGAAATATTTTATTGGGGGAGAGAACAGGACTAAATCTAATTACTCATATGAGTGCTATTACAACAACTACTAGAAAATATATCAAATTAATTAAAGAGTCTGGAAAAAATGTTAAAATTGCCTGTACACGTAAAACAACTCCTGGGATCCGTATTTTTGAGAAAAAAGCTGCTGAAATTGGATTAGCAGATGTTCATAGGTTTTCATTGGATGATATGATTTTATTAAAAGATACTCATTTAAGATATTTCAGTGGAGATATAGTAAAACTGCTAGATGAATGTAAAAATAATAAGAGTTTTTCAAAAAAAATTGAAATAGAAATAGAAAAGGTGGATGATGTCCTGACGGCTGCCAGAAATGGAGCAGACATTATTATGTTAGACAATATGGGACCAGATCAAGTAGAAGACGCAATAAATTTGCTAAAAAAAAATAATCTAAGAGATAAAGTAATAATTGAAATTTCTGGAGGTATAACTCAAGATAACATTATAGACTATTTACTTTCAGAACCTGATGTAATAAGCATAGGTAAATTAACTCAATTTCCTTCAGAGCAAGTAGATTTTTCACTTCGTTTTGATTAAGGTTAGTCTTTAATCAATAACAATTTCTCGAATTGAACATAAAACATCCTTTATTTTTGCTAATTCTTTATAAAGATCTTTAATAATCCCAAATTCACCTACTAACAGGAGCAATTCAATTTTTTTTTCTGCTATACGCCAATCTGTAATTGTTTTAATTATTTGATGATATTGGGAATATAATTCGGTTATTTGATCAATAATAATTTCTTTAAAAGGATAAACTAGATTAACTGTCATTAACTTATATCCTTCCAGATTTTCAAGCTTTTCATACTTTTCTATGAAGTTAATTATTGAATCTCTTAATGCCTCGCTTTTAGAACTAAATCCACTAACACTTCGCACATTTTCAAATCTTTCTAACAAATCATCACTTATTTGTAAGGATATTATTGGCATCTTAAATCTATAAAATAGAAATTTTTTTTACAATTATAAAGTATTTATAAAAACTTGTTAATAAAATTAATACTTTGTTTTAGTGATTTTAC
>JBHLQA010000429.1:0-3303 GCA_048885285.1 Candidatus Odinarchaeota archaeon | reverse complement strand
AAATGAGATAATAAATTCTATACATATCTTGACTTTGAGATACAAATTGAAGGATATTAAAGCTGTTGATAATTATAAACAAAGTCTTAAGAGGAAACGTTATTATGGTTATCTTACATCAAAAGAACTTATCAAATTAAGAACAAATAATTTAAGAAATTCATGGCTTAATGCATATAGGTCTTTTAAATTATCAAAAAAAGAATTAACTTCATTATGGGCGAAAGGTTGGAGTGATAAAAGAATTGTAGAATATCATAAAAAAAAATATGGTATTGAATTAACGGAAAGAACAGTAAAACATTGGAGATTAGAATGGAATCTTTTTCATACGGATCCCAAATTTAAAGCGGCTACTAAAGTAAATCTTATAAAAGAATTTTTAAAATTTGAAGAATGGACTTTAGAAGACATTTATTCCAAGATATTAGGGTATAATTATGATTCTTCAAATAGTAGGCATCGTTATCGATTAAGAAAAAGATTAAAAGAATGGTTCGCCGATGATCCATTGATTCAAGGATCTAATGACATAGTTGAAAAAATAAAGGAAGTCTATGGTTAAAACCATTGGTTCTTATTTTTGCATGAAGAAAATTCAAAAAGATATATTTTATGACATACTTAAATTGCGTAAAAATGAAGAAAATTGGAAGTTGAATTAGTCTAATAACTTTTTTATAATTTCTTCTTCTTCTATTCCTTCATTAAAAGTAATCTTAATCGTTTTATCTCTATGTTTCGAACCAGAAATTATTCGAATTTGATTTGATGAAATATTTAATTTATTTTTTATAAGGTTAATTAGTTCTCTATTTGCCTTATTTTGAATAGGTTTTGATTTAAGAAATATTGTTAAAATTTTACCATCACTAACTACTTTTTGTGTTTTGGAGTTTGCTTTAACTTGTAATCTTATTACAAAACTAGTATTATCATGTTTTTCTATTATACTCATAATTCAAAAAAGCATGGATTTTTCAAATATTTTGGTTTTGAAAATGATTTGATATTATGATCCTATGAGATAATATTTCAGAAGATTATAATAAATTGGTGAAAATACATTTTTAGAAAGGAACGATATGATATTGAAAAAGAAAATCTTAAAAAAAAAAGATTTGATACTAATATTTTTATTTACAAATAATACTAACTATTATCTCAAGATCTCAATTAATATCTTTTTTCACATGAAGAGAATTTTGCATAATTCTCTTGAAAAATCCTATTTTCGATATCGAGAAAGTAAATTACATCCTAGCAAATTGCTCCTTATAAAAGGCAATTATTTTCCTGAAAGCTTCATTTAATATTGATTCTTGTTCTTTTTTCACTAAAATTCTTGTAAGTTTTTCTTTCAGCATTGAAAGTATTACCTCAAGTCCCGCGAGTAGTTTTCTTAGACCTATATTCTGTTCTTTTGCTAGTTCTTCTTCTTCACCTACGTCCACGTGTTCTTGCATTTGATAGTCCTTTATTACCATCCACATAAATCCTTTCAGTGCTCTTTGTGGAATAGGAAGATACTTAGAGATAATATTTACCATAGAATTTAATCTTTCTTTTTGTTCTGGTAATATATGTAACTTTTTATATTCCTCTTCTGCTTTCTCAATTGAACTAAGTTTAAATATTTCTATATCACTCATAATATCCCTTCAATTTAATTACTTATTTCCTAATTAATAATTTTCATATAAAAGATAATAAAAAAGAGTAATAAATATTGATAAATAGATATTTGTTACTGCTAATCACTAGAAAAAAAAAGAAGGCTTTATCTAGAGTCCATTTTTTGTTTTTTTATCATTTTATTTTTCTCATTCACAACAATCAAATAAAATCGTCTACTCTAGTTTTTAAAAGGTCATAGGATGGTTTTGATATTCTTATGCCTCCCGCTAACTTATGACCACCACCAACGCCTCCTAATTCTTTTCTAATATTTGTAATAACTTGATTTACTCCAATTGCATTATCTTTTTCAAGGAATTTTTTTGAGCAGCGAACACTTAATTTAATTGTTCCAGATTTTTTCTCGGGACCTCCTAGAAATAATATTTTATTTGGATCGAATAATTCGTTTACAGCACTAAAACTAGCTGTATCAGACCAGTTACTTGGAGGGATTTTTCCTTTTACTTCAAAAAATAAAGCCTTTTCAGTTTGATATTGAGGAGATTCAACTGAAATGGTTCTTAAATTTTTAGCGAGGTTTTCTATATATTCAGAATAGATATTTTTAGCATCGCGTGTTATAGTCTTCAAGTGAACCATTAAAATAGCAGCGCTTATATTTCTAAACCCTAATATATTCAATAAAAGAGCATGCTCAAAAGCAAAATTTAAAATACCAGATTTGTGTGATAGTATAGCATAATGACCTAGACTCTCAATATCTGCTTCTTTTTGAATTCTTTCAATCTCAGATATAGTTAAATCAATAACTCTAGATTCTGGATTAATATTTATTCTGTTTAAAAAGGAACTAATTTGTTGATTCATAGTCCCGCCAAATTGCCTTAGAAAAGGCAAAATACTATATTTTAAACCTTTTTTAATTGACTCATGCATGCTACCAAATAGAATTAACCCTTCTCTATCGGTAACAAGTTCTTCGTTAACTAATTCTTCATATACCTCTCGATTAAATGATTTTAATTGATTCATTGGTTTTAGGGAATCTCCTGCAATTCCTAAAACTGTTAACCACCCCTGTTTTATTATAGAATGTCTAACTTTTTTTGCAAACATATAAGTCAGAGTGGCTCCAGCAATATGTTCTAATCCATCATAGCCATAAATTGTAGGATTTATAAAAAATAAATTCTCTGGAAACTCCTCAATGTATATATCATCCTCTACCTCATGATGATCAAGAATGAAAAAAATTTCTTCTCTTTGTTTAATAATGGGTATTAATTCTTTCAAATTTGATCCTACATCAGTAAATATGAATGCTTTTTTATCGGTTTGTCTACTTGAGAAAATTCCTTTTAGATAATTACTCCAAGAAACAGATCGATTATAAATAAAATAGTCATATTCCAGATGCATTTTATGTAGTAAATTTTGGATTATATGAAGACAACTTATTCCGTCAGCATCATTATGGGAAATGGTTATAATATGAGTAAAAGCTCCATCGATAAATTGATCTACCGCATTGTTAAAGGCTTCCATGAATTTTGTTTTATTTGGTGTAGAAGTCATTAAATCATTAAATTATGCAAGTTTTAATTAAAGTAAGTTGAAAATAAAGGTTCAATACGTTTTTTTAGTATTTTATTTTATTATGAA
>JBHLQA010000428.1:0-3350 GCA_048885285.1 Candidatus Odinarchaeota archaeon | reverse complement strand
AAAAATAAATGAGGGTGATAAAAATTGATACAAGTTTTTGAAAAAGAAAAAAGAAAGGAAAATAATGATTTGAAAGAGTCTTTAACTTTAGAAGAATTTCCTATGAAATTGGAAAAAGTTAAAGAAATTGAAATATTACCATAG
The DNA here is from genome assembly GCA_048885285.1 of Candidatus Odinarchaeota archaeon. Classification (GTDB taxonomy): domain Archaea; phylum Asgardarchaeota; class Lokiarchaeia; order Sigyniarchaeales; family SOKP01; genus Loki-b32. Next base: position 3,206 of record JBHLQA010000428.1, on the reverse strand, counting down.
GAAGAACCACTTAAAAAAAAGAAGCACCATTGAAAATACCAATTAAAAAAGTATTATTAAAATTAATTCATAAGTCTAAATATAATCCTAAATACTTAGAAGAGACAATACCAATAGAAAAATTGAAAAATAGACTTCAATTTAGAAACCGTGCTATTTATTGGACTTATATAATCTTTTTCAAAACTATTCAAATTTCATAAATTCTAAAAGTATATTATAAAGATTTTATTTATCAAATCAAATCGAATGATTGAATTATAGTTTCATCGTTTATTTGAATATTCTTATATTTGATATTAATTAGAAAAGCCTTTCAATCAAATGGTTGATAAAAGAAAACCTTAATAATATATATATTAAAAAACCTCCAGAATTAATTCTCTAAGGCGTTTAATTTATAACTAATTTTCAATTATCCATATTGTTCTAATTAAAATTAATTAATAAAATCTAATGAGTAGATTATAATGCGTACATATGAGGAATATTATAATGATTTAGTAAAAATGAAGCCCAATATATACATCGGCGATGAAAAAGTTGGTAGAGACGACCCTCGCCTTAGGGGAGGAATGAATATTATAAAGGAAACATTTGAAAGGGCTACCGATCCGGAATTTGAAGATATTTGTACAACAAATTCTCATATAACTGGAAAAAAAATAAATCGCTTTTGCCATATACATCAAAGTGAAGAAGACCTTTTAAAAAAGCAAAAGATGACTCGAGTATTATGCCATCGTGTGGGTGGTTGCATCCAAAGATGTATGGGTATCGATGCTTTAAATGGATTATCAGTTATCACTTATGAAATGGACCAAGCTCTTGGAACTGATTATTATAAGAGATTTTTAAAATATATGGAATATTTTCAGGATCGAGATCTAGTAGCAAGTTGTGCTCAAACAGATGCAAAAGGAGATCGTTTAAAACGACCTCATCAACAAGAGGATCCGGACCAATATCTAAGAGTTATAGAAACTCGAGATGATGGAATCATTGTGAGAGGATGCAAAATCAATATTACTAATACACCATATGCCGATGAGTTGGTTGCTGTTCCTTGTCGGTTTATGGGTCCAGAAGATAAAGATTATGCAGTAGCATTTGCTTTACCAGCAGATTGGGATGGAGTTAAATTACTTACAAGACCCGCTTGGAATAGAAAAACTAAAACTAATTCACCACAGAATCAGATTGGAGATGCTGAAACATTTATCATTTTTGATGACGTTTTTGTTCCTAATGAAAGAATTTTCCTAAATGCTCATGCTGATCCTCGTCAAACACCATATGCTGGCTTCCTGGCACTAATGTTTGCTCATTATCACCGTCATAGCTATACCGGATGCAAACCTGCTGTGTCAGAAGTATTAGCAAGTGCAGCAGCCTTAGTTGCGGAATATAATGGCATTGAAAAAGCAGCTCATGTTAGAGAAAAAATCTCCCATATTATAGGAACAGCAGAATTAGTTTATGCTGCTGGAGAATCGAGTGCTAAACATTCTGAGAAATCTCCTTCAGGTACACAAATTCCAGATGAAATCCTTACTAATGCAGGTAGACGACTGGCTGGTGAAATGATTTATAAAGAATATGAAATTGTAGCAGATTTATCTGGGGGACTTGTTGCTACCCTACCATATGAAGAAACATTTTATAGTGAAGAAGTTGGTGATCTTGCTATGAAATATTTGAAAAGAAATCCCCGAATAAAACCAGAAAATATGGAAAAATGTTTTAGGGGTATAGAAACTCTTATAGTTTCAGAATTAGCAGGGTTATTGCAAGTAGCAGGACTTCATGGAGGAGGCTCGCCGCAGATGGAGACTATAACAATGATGACTCGATATGACACAGAAAAGTTAAAAGATATTGCCAAATACTTATTTGGGATTAAATCGAAGTTAAAAAGGTATGAAAGACCTTCAGTAACTCCCCGTAAAATGCTTGAAAAATTTGGGTAAGCAATGAAAAGAAAAAAGAATGAATAATTTTTTTTAATTTTTATTTTATTTGTTTCATTGTTCACATTACACAAAGAACAAACATTTGTGTTTGTGTGAGTGAATCACTCCCAATATCTTTTTGCTCATCAAGGAATTGCTTTATTGGAATTCCATTTTCATAAATTTCATTAAATTTATCAAGAAAAATTTGATAAATATTTCTATTACGAGAAATATAAGTACCAATTAAAATATTTGTAGGATCGAAGCTAGGTTGAATAAGTTCATTATCGGTTAAACTAAAATTACTGAATGCTTCCTCTGTAACATGGATTTCAATTTTATCAAATTCCATTTTATAAGGCTCCACATGATTCGAAAAAAGCTTAAATTCATTACTGATTAATAGATCTTTAGCAACTTCAGAGTTGAAGATTACTTTTACAGTAATATTTCTTAAATTTTCTTTAATTCTATTCATACCTGCTTGCATGGAAGTTCTTATATCCTCAGGAATAATTTTTAATTGGTCTTCATGTATCATAGAGACTAAAGGATTATCGTATCTGATACCTATTGCGATTTTACATTCACTTGGAGCTAGAAAATGATGATAAGATTCATCAAAATTACTTATATTGTAATTGATGAATTCAACAGGTTCTTGGACAATTTGCTCACCCAATTTATAATTTCTAATGAACTCTTCAATTGCAGATTCGCATTTATCCTTTTTTTCATGGAATTGATTTCTAAGATCTTCGATTCGGTTTTGAATTAAATTTTGCCAAAGAGTCATTATAGGAGTAGCAATGTGGATTTTCATAGGTCTATCATATATCTGCACAAGCCCTAGTTCACTTAATACCGAACAAATTTTATAACCTCTTTTTAATGAGAGACTGAAATGATTACATACTTCTTTTAAATTATCAATTCTCTTGTTCAAAAGGAGATAATGATAGATCCTCTCAATTCCTTTTTCAATAATACCAATAGAATCAAATAGTTGGTTAAGAGGTAAATATTCAGTATCTTGCATTATATCACCTATTACTAATCCGGTCTAATGTGAGTTCAGTAAGAACTTTAAAAGCATCATCTACATTAATATTTTCTTTTGCTGAAATCTCAACAAAACTTGCCATATCATTTTTTTCAGCGATTTGAATTCCATACTCCCTTTGAACTTGCCGTTGGGATTTTTCAAGATCTAATTTTGACCCAACTAGCATAATAGGGATAGGTCCACCC
>JBHLQA010000427.1:0-3355 GCA_048885285.1 Candidatus Odinarchaeota archaeon | reverse complement strand
TACAGAGATTTTTTAGCAGCAATAAAATTTGGAGAAGCACATGGATATGAAGTTCATATTGAACCGGATGACTATACTAAACATAAGAAATTTCATATTTTTGTCGGAATTGAAGTAAAAAGTATTGAATTTTTTCCTATAGAAATGTTTTACAAAGTATTTCCAGAATCTCAATACTTATTCTTTACATCGAAATATATGGGGAAAGGAACTGAGTATGTATTTTCTCAGTGGTTGCCAGACTCTGATTATGAACCATCATACCCTTTTATGATGCAATCATACCATCCTGATCGATGGGATGAGAAAGACATAGAAAATTCGTTAATGGATTGGTATATTCCAATAAAATTAAAAGAGGAGGGAAAAGTTTGATTACTCAAAATGTTCACGAACACTTAATTGAATCTATTAACCTGTCGTTTTCAGAAATTACAGATATATTGAAAGCATTAGGAAATGAAAAGAGAATGCAAATTCTTGTATTACTCCTAAAAGGACCACAGTCTTACAGTACAATTGTACAGGAATTAGATTTAAAAAAAACTGCAGTTTCTAATCACCTTACACAATTGAGGGATGTTAACCTGATTAAGAGAGAAGGGAATGGAGTTTATGAAATAACTGGTGATGGTTTACAATTTATTAGAGCTATTGAGAATGCATTTCAGAAATCTCCAACTCGACAAGCCGATAAATTCGATTTGCTTCAAAGAAGGGGAATATCAGAATCATTTCTCGAACGATTTCCTAAATAATTTAAACCATAATGTTTTATTTTTTTAAAAATTGTTTTAAAGCTTCATTTCAATCATTCAAAATTCTGAGTTTTTATTTTATTCAAATTAAACGAATGATTATATATATTTCTATAGAGTTTTTAGATTGTAATAACAAAAGTCTTAAAAGTATTAAAATCAAATAGATCATAACTAAATTAGAATCTATTCAGGTATTTTTTTTGAATAGAAAGAAAAGAAGAGCGAAAAAAAATGATATCCTTTATTTTATTATTGATCTTTAGTACATGGGTTTTGATTAACAGATTTAGTGAAGGAGGTAAAGTTGAAGGCCATCCGCTTGGAACTCCTCGGGGAACAATTAGAGCATTGAGCACAATAATGATTGTAGCTTTTCCTTTGGGAAACTTGTTGTTTAGTCAGCCAATTGATCCATTAATAGTGAATGTAATCTTTGTTGTGGTTGCCTTTTATTTTGAAGCAAGAAGAAGTGGATATGAAAAGATGAGTGATGTTATCGAGGAAATAAAAAGACCAGATCTAATAATTCAAGAAAAAGAAAAACAAAAGTATCCTTTGTATTTACCTAAATACTCAGTTAGATTCCTCTTGGTATTATTATTATCTTTAACACTTATTACTTATTATTCTAAACCAAGTACTTCATTTGAAGTAACCAATACAATATTTGATCTATTAATAATTGTTATTCTATTCATACTTGGTGCTTCTTTTAGATCAATTGCCCATTCTAGAGAAAAGAAAAAGCTTAAAGAAAAAATTGGAAATATGGATGCTTCCATTACTGATGTTGAGATCATTGAAAAGATAATGTTAGAAGAATCCAGTTGGTGGAAGAGAAAAGGACGAAATATCCTTTCTACTATAATGTTTATAATAGTGGTTATATCTTTGATTTGGTTTACTTTCGATTGGAATCAAATAATTTTATTTGAATTACCAGATGGTTATGAATTGTCTGTTGTTGGATTTTTATTATTACTTATTAACGCATATTATGGTTTCAGAGATTAGTTCTATAGTAATAATTATATTTTTTTTTTATTTTTTAAATAAATTTGATTAAAAGAAGATATTTATAATTTAGAGATGGAATTCCGTTCCTGTTACTCCTAATGTATGTGATGGATGTCCTCTAACACTCATTCTTTTATTAAATTCAAAACCCGTGCAATGCATCCCACAGGTAACTTCAGGATTTAAATATTCAATAAATTGGATTGTTTTATCAATCAATGCAATTGGAACATTTGATTTATGAAACCCCCCAATAATTGCATAAACCTTTTCAATACCAGTTAATTTTTGGGCATGTTTTATTGTGTTGACTATACCTACATGCGCACATCCCGTTAGAATTATTAAGCCTTTGTCTATAATATTAATATAAATCGAGGTTTCATCTCGAGCAGTATATTTTTTAAAATTATTTGTTTCATCTGAAACTAGACGTCCTTTAGTTACTTCACTTTCATCAAATATTTCAATTAATCCACTCGTTATAAATCCTTTATACAATTTTTGAGGTTCTCTTGTCTCAATTATTTTTAATCTATGTTTTTTAGCAAGATCATAAATCAATTTTTTGTCTAATAAAGGATATTTTCTATGTTTTGTAATAGTCCCGTTTTGTTTTAGCTTTTCTAAGGAGGATTCCAATTCTTTCATTGAGACTTCTTTTCCATCTCTAAAGACTATTTGATGAGTTTGATAAAAACATTCAGGATTTAAATATAACTCACATCCTTCTTTTAATTGAGGTATAACTTTCATTAATCCACCAAAATGGTCATAATGACCATGACTTATGATTAACTTTTCAATGTCGTGCAAATTTACATTAAAAACATCACAATTCTCAATTATTGTAGATTTAAGACTTCCAGTATCAAATAAGTAATTATGAGTTATACCCTCTTTTAAAAATTTAATGAGAATTGCTAGTCCATGTTCACCGATCGCTTGAATTGCTTCTGATCGTGGTTGTATAACTTTCCCTAGAAATTTATCTTCTGTATATAAAGTTACATCAACTGTATTAGTTGTTAAAACCTTTAAGGTCAAATTACCACTTTCTAATCCGTTAGTAATATTTGAAATCATTTATATTTAGTCTTCATTAAGTCTTATAATGATTATATTGTATAATTTTGATAAATAAAAATCCTTTTTCCTATTGCTTATATTTTAAAATTCTAGTCTATCAATCTAATTAAAAAATAATTAATATTCTAAAATCTATCTAATCTTAGAAGTAAAACTAAATATAAAGGTAAAATTAATGTTAAAAAAATGTGAACAATGTGGAATGATCCGTTCAATAAAAGATTTAGTTTTGTTAGAAGATAAAACTTATATCTGTTTCTCATGCTGGAATAAACTTAATAAAGCAAAAAGTGAAATGACCAAAAAAAAGTGAATTTTTAAACTCTTAACATTAAACCCTAATCGTAAGAAATTAGAAATGTATATTTTTCCAGATTAAACTTCTTTATTTTAATCTCGTTTTTCAGTTCACTTTTAGGAATAAGAGGAATTTTAATTACAATTTTATAGTTCTCTAAATAAAGGTTATTATAAAAAATATTCTCAAA
>JBHLQA010000426.1:0-3368 GCA_048885285.1 Candidatus Odinarchaeota archaeon | reverse complement strand
TAACATTTTTTTAAAATTAATTTATATTTGAAAATTCTAATTTGTTTAGTTGTTATAATAAAAAAATTTATTTATTTTTTTCTATTATAAAGCAAAGAAAAAAAGAAATTATAAAATATTCTATGATTGAAGAAGAAGACGATGAGGACGTTCTAAAAAAAGGAATCACATTAAAAAGTATATTAAAAAACTTACTATTAATTTTATTAATTGTAGTAGGTGCTTTATTTCTTTATATTGATATTGGTCTAGATCAAGTATCTAAATGGACGGTAGGTTTTATGTTAATTTGTATTGGTGCTACATTAATCCAATTTCAAAAGAGCCCTTCTGAACCTATAAGACAAACGCTTACAATTTTGATTTGTAAACTTTGTGGTCTTACTAAAGTAAGAAATTATGAGAAAGGAGACTTTGTTTTTAAAAGGATGGATAAATGTGATAAATGTAATGACCTAATGGAGATAAAAGATATATATTCTGTTAAATTAAAAAGTTCTATTGAAAAGAGTAAAAAAGAAGAAGGAAATAAAGATACTTCAGAAGATAAAAACAATAATTAATTATTTATCCTTTTCATTTAACAGGGTGTTTTTAAGATTCTTAAAAAAGTAGGATTAGGTGGAACTTTTGATCATCTTCATGATGGACACAAATATTTACTAGAAACAGCTTTATCTATTTCTGAAAATATTGAAATTGGATTAACATCTCAAGATTTATTAAAAGATAAACAATACTTTTCAAAATTGGAAAATTATCAGACTAGAAAAAAAAATCTAAAAGATTATCTTAATTCGATTGTAGATTTAAATAGAGTGAACATTGTTGAAATATCAAGTTGGTCTGACATGGACAAGTATGCTCAAGATCCAGAATATGAGGGATTAGTAGTTAGTCAAGAAACTTATGGTAATGCTTTAAAATTAAATGAGAATAGAGTGAAAAAAGGGCTAAATCCTCTTATTCTAATTGTAATACCACTTTTAAAAAATGAAGATAATAAAAAAATTAGTTCAACTTCTATAAGAGGTTTATTATAAAAAAAATATTTTTGAACTGAACTTAAGAACAATTAATGAATAAAACAAAATTATTTACATAATTTTTCATATTATATAATTAGGAAATGTATTCTTGTGATTTGATGATAATAGAAAATTATCTAGAAATTATGAATTTGAAAATAAAAGCCTTTCAAGAATCCTTTTTCTTCAAACTCTTTATTCTGCCAAGGGAATAATACTTACAGACTGAATTTAATCCCTTGGCTGCGGATTTTTTGGTTTAAGATTCATTAAAATCCATTTTTTTAATATAAAAATTAGAAAGAGTTTCTCTAATTCGAGATTGAGCAATTTAGAATAATCAAATCCACGAAAGATTTAAATACGTTAGAGATTTTAAAAGATATAAGAAAAATGTAATTTAATTTGGAATTAATTTATGACAATTAGACTCAAAAAAGAAGTAATTGACATTTTAAGGATATTAAAGAAAAAAGGTTCGGAAGTTCTTGCTGCTGATTTAGCAAAAGAATTAAAAATTGATTATATTGTGTTAATGTCAGCAATCAATAATTTAATTGAATATAATTTAGGTACTTTCAAAGAAAAAGAGATTCATCAAGTCTCTTTAAATACTGAAGGTGCTAATTACTTAAAAAAAGGGCTTCCAGAACGTCAATTACTAAATATTTTATTAGAAAATGATATAAAAGAAACTACTTTAGATGATTTTTTTAAAAAATCTAATTTGGATAAAAATATCTTTTATATCGGCATTTCAAATTTGAAAAAAAATCGTTGGATTTCCCAGAGTAAAGCCTCAGGAGATAATAAAATTTATATTACAGCAGAAAAGTTTCCTGAGACAAAGATAGAAAAATTTCTTTTAAAATTTAAGGATAATCCTATTATTGACTATTCTACATTTTCAAATGATGAAATTAAACAATTAAATTTATTAAATAAAAGGAAATTAATAAAAAAACATCATAAAACTCAAAGAATTATAAATTTAACAGAAGAAGGAAAAAAGATTGATATTTCAAAAATTAAAGAATTAAAACAAGTTAGTAAAATTACTTCTGAAATGCTAGCTTCTGGAACTTGGAAAGATTATAATTTAAAACCTTTTGATGTTACTAAACCAGGTCCATTATTAAAGGCAGGAAAAGTACATCCTATGATAAGATTAATTAATGAGATTAGAGAGATATTTTTATCTATGGGTTTTACAGAAATAAGAGGTCCAATTATTGAAAGTGCTTTTTATAATTTTGATGCTTTATTTCAACCACAGGACCATCCCGCAAGAGAAATGCAAGATACTTTTTATTTAAAAAATCCGAAAATAGCAAAATTACCAGAAAAGGATAGAGTTCAAGCAGTTAAAGAAACTCATGAAAATGGGGGTGATTCAAACTCTCATGGATGGAATTATAAATGGGATATAAACACAGCCCAAAAAACTGTGTTGAGGACTCATACAACTGCGGCTACAATAAGGAGGTTAGCAGAATATTATAGAAAAGATGAAAAACCACCTGTAAAAGTCTTTTGTATAGACCGCGTTTTCAGAAATGAAAAAGTAGATCGTTCTCATTTAGCAGAATTCACTCAAGTTGAAGGAATAGTTATAGATGATAATGTAACCCTCTGTGATTTAATAGGAATATTATCAGAATTCTATAGAAAATTAGGTTTTAAAAAAATAATAACTAGACCAGGATTTTTCCCTTATACTGAGCCCAGTATGGAAATCTCTGTATATTATGATAAAATGGGTGAATGGCTAGAGATGGGAGGTTCTGGTATTTTTAGACCAGAAGTTACTTATCCTTGGGGGATAAAGAATCCAACACGAGTTTTAGCATGGGGACAAGGACTTGAAAGAATAGCAATGTTATATTTTGACCGTGATGATATCAGAGATTTATATATTAATCCAATTAAATGGTTAAGGAGTCAATCATATTAGAAGGGAGGTTTATAAGAATTGCCAACACTAGAATTAAAAATTGAAAGGTTAGAAAAATTAGTTGGAAAAAAATTAGATATAAAAGATCTAGAATATGATTTGCAATGGATTGGTTTAGATTTAGAGGATATTAATAAAGAAGAACAAAAAATCAAAGTCGAGTATAATCCAAACAGACCAGATTTTTCGAGTCCTGAAGGAATTGCTAGAGCACTTAGGGGATATTACGAAATTGAGTTGGGTCTTCCTTCATTTGATATTATTCCTGGAGATATAGAATTGAATGTTGATCCAAGCGTTAATAAAGTTCGACCATATATTGTTTGTGGTGTTATAAGAGACATTGATTTGGATGAAGATGAGGTTTGGACATTAATGAATATTCA
>JBHLQA010000425.1:0-3376 GCA_048885285.1 Candidatus Odinarchaeota archaeon | reverse complement strand
TTAGAACCATTTAAAACTATATATAATGAAAAAGATATATTAAATTTAGCACAAACGTTAAATTGGAAAGGAAATGGTACAGAAACCAACCCAATAATAGTTGAGAGTGTGGAGAGATTACCACAAATCTTCTCAATAACCAGTAATTTATATATAACAATAAAAAGTTGTGTTTTGGACCACTTAATCCTTTATAACTGTCAAAATATTTCGATTGAAAGCTGTTCCTTTAACATTCTTGGAATTCTTAAAAGTTCTAAAAGTCAGATTAAGAACAGCAAAATTTCAACTTTAAATCTTGAATATTCTAGGAACATTTATTTTTTAGTGTGTTCAATCTTAAAAGCGAATAGTGTGAAAAGTCAAGCGAATATTTTTGAAAATTGTGATCTTAGCAATGATACATTGCAATCATTACAAGAAAGTCACTATGAGCTTGCTACTCTTGCAAAACAATTACCCTATATTATTATAGCAGCAGCATTTGGAATTGTCGTTTTAACTTTTATAAATATCTCTAGTTCAACACCATTTGGACTTTATTGGTATCTATCGGTGTTCATGCTAGCGGGTTTAGTTATCGCATTTATCTTATTATCCAGAAGACAAAAAAAATATATCCCAAACAAAATAATAAAAAATGGAGAAATAAAAGAAAATTCAAATTAATAGATTTAAAGAATAAATTAAGGTGAAAAAAATGAAGAAATTAAACATTATGTATATTATAGTTGGACTTATTTTCATTTCGCTAATATCAGGTTCTATTTCAACAGTGGCTTGGAAAAATGGCGAACATATGGTTGGAACATATGATGGTGACCCTGGATGGCAACAAAACCCCGTCTCTATATATAAAAATTATTATTTTAATCCTACTTCTACATTAACATTAAGAATCTACTATGGCACACACGATTGGATCGCCGAATCAGCTCTAGAACTCTTATATTCCCTTCGAGGTAGTGATGAGTTTCTCCGTCAATTATGGGACATAAATAATCCGGATGAGTTACGATTCTATTATCTATATGGAACTGAGCTTCCTGACAGTTGGATGATTCCCTCTGGATTAACATTTAGGTGTAATCCAGGGGCTAAATTTACACCGGGAATGTTTGGTAGTACAAGTCATAATAAATTAAGATTTTACGATGATGGATCTCTCAGAGACGACTCCGCATGTCAAGTAGCAAATAGAGTATATGATAGAGTCAAACAAGCTTTTCAACTTAATGATTGTCAGATGGCGGCGTTATTTATTGGCGCACTCATGCATATTGTAGCTGATGCAACATATTATGCTCATGTATTGGAAAATGCAAGGTCTTGGGCATTTGAAGAACATGTTATGTATGTTACTTTTAAAACATGGACTGATGTTGGTGGTGATAGATCCAATGAATTTTTTAATTTAGATGAGGTAAGAGGTAAATTAACGGCAGCAGATATGTTTAATCCTTATCAGGCTACTCTGCTCGCGGGGGAAAGTACTAGATTTGGGAGTGCTCTACCCCATATTATGGATGCTGAATTTTTGCGGGATAGTGCTCCTAGTAATGTTAATCATAAATTTTGGGCAGATATTCAAGGATACTGGAGCGCGTATTCTCAAGAGATTTCATGGACCCATTCTATACGCCCTAATGTCCCATATACTTCTATAAGGAAATATTTTGATACCATTGAACATAATTTAAATCAAGCTGTATATTATTGTGCTACAGTACTAAATTATATTTTAGAGTTTGCTGGATATAAGAATTGTGATTGTGGTTCAGGTTCAGGAAATAATCCTAATCCCCCACCTCCAGATGGAGATAAAGAGGGGGTAAAAGACAGTCTTTCATTATCGGTGAAACAATTTGAGGGCTTGTTCTACTTTAATATGATGGGTCTTATGGCAACTGCAATTGCCCTTGCTATATTACCTAAAACCAAGCTCCTTGAAGAATTACTTCCTCTCTATTGAATTACTTACCCCTTTTTTTTTAAATTTTTATAGTACACTCCTTTTTAAAATTTTTAAGGTATAAAAGAATTAATGAAATACAAATAGAAAGTAATAATCTAAATAATCAAAATTTTTAATATAAAGATTTTAAAAACTCTTTGAGTCAGTAATTTTATATATACTATGTTAATATAAATATATTAGAGATAATGGCTAATAATTCAAAAAAAGATATAATTAATCATAAAAAGAAGCTATTTGTAAAAGATGAAAAAGTTCTCCTTGATCCAGAAGCAAGAAGTCTGGCTGACTTCGAATGGTCGCCAAATCTTAAACTACTTGCATATTCTGGTCCATATATAAATAAAATCGAGAATCTTAACACTTTAATAAATTTGGAACATCTTAGACTAATAGGGGGAAGAATCTCAAAAATAGAAAATCTTGAGAATCTTCAAAGTTTGAAGTTTTTGGATCTAAGTGCAAATAATATCTCTGAGATTGAAGGATTAGAAAATCTCAAGAATTTAGAAATTTTACGATTTGGAAATACATTTGAATTAACTGGTGGAAATCCGATAAAAGAAATCAAAGGCTTGGAAAATTTAAAAATTTTGAAAGAATTAAGATTTATTCAAAACGAAATAATCGCTATAAGCGGACTGGAATAGCTAAAAAGGTTGGAGATTTTAGATCTTAGATCTAATTCAATTGCTGAAATAGAAGGTCTCGTCTGTTTAACTAATTTAAAAGAGCTTTATCTTGGTGGAAATAAAATTATGGAAATTAGGAAGCTTAACGATCTTAAAAAATTGGAAATCTTAGACTTAGGAGGCAATAAAATAACAAAAATAAATGGTCTTGATAATTTAAGTAATCTAAAGGAATTACATTTGGATTTTAATGATATCACAGAAATATCAAACCTTAATTCACTCGAGAAATTAGAAAGATTATATTTATATAATAATGATATAAAAGAGATTCAAGGTTTAGAAAATCTAAAGAATCTAATAGAATTGGATTTGAGTCAAAATAAAATACAGGACATAAAAGGTTTAGAGAACCTAAAGAATCTAACAGATTTAAATTTAAGCTATAATAAGATTTCAGAAATTAAAGGGATAACAAATCTAGTGAATTTAAAACGATTAGGACTTCATGATAATCCCATTAAAAAATTCTCAGGGATTGATTTACCAAAAGATTTGATAATCTATTGAATAAATAGATTTAAAAGCTCTCGAAAAATATCTAATACCATTACCACACCACTAAAAAAATCTTCTTTTTTTATTTATTTTTTTTAATCTTCTTATAACCTTAATTTTTTTTTGAAATTCTCAAAGTCAGCACCGCCCAAAAATATAAATAGGAATATAACGTAAAAATATCTTAGATATGATTGATGTTATATTGTTT
>JBHLQA010000424.1:0-3391 GCA_048885285.1 Candidatus Odinarchaeota archaeon | reverse complement strand
CTAAACACTTTGGATGAATTATTTTAGCCCCAAAATTTGCTATATGTTTAGCTTCATTATAGTCTAAATTTCTTATGAGAGAAGAATCCGGTACATATTTTGGATTAATTGCTAATAATCCATCAATATCTTTCCATAGAATTACTTTAATATTATTATCAATGCCAACATTATATAAAGCTCTAGCTATGATTGTGGCTGTATAATCGGATCCTCCTCTTCCTAGTGTGGTGATATAACCCATTTTATTTCTTCCAATAAAACCTGTTAAACAAATAATTATATCCTTATTTGGATTTTCTAAAAGTGGTATCATAAGCTTTTTAGCACGAGCATTGGTTAGTTCATATAACGGATAGGCATTGTTGAATTCATCATTTGTAATAATTAATTTATTTGTGGGAATAAATACAGAATAGAACTCATTACTTAGAAGATATTGGTTCAAGATATATGTTGATAAAATCTCTCCAAAACTCAGAACATAGTCTTTATAATAAGGTTCGAGTCCAAATTCTTTAATATCAGCAAAAGTATCCTCCAGTTCACTTAATTTTTTATCGATCCAATCCTTTACTTTTAAATAATACTCTGTTTCTTCTTCAAAAATTTGCTCTATTAAGTCAATATGCCTTTTCTCTATTAAAGCCATATTCTTGTCTGTATCTTTTTCATTTTCTAATCCGATTGCTGTTTTTAAGAGTAAATCTGTTACCCCATTTAAAGCAGAAGCAACATATACTTTTTTAGTATTTTTATAAATATTTGTAATATTGAGAATTTTACCAAATGCTGTCTGATCAACTAAACAAGAACCACCGAACTTCATGATAATAATTGGCATTTTTTCCATGAGTTATTATTAATATGTTTGTTTCTCTGATTATAAAATAAATATATTAGATATGTAATTAATTTTTCTTCATTTTATTTTATTTAAGTAAACTAAAATCAAATTTTTAATTTATTAATATAATGATAGATCTACATTTACACTCATCTGCATCTGATGGTATACTAACTCCCTCACAATTAATTGATGAAGCACTAAATCACAAGCTAAAGGCGATTGCGATTACTGACCATGATACAATAGATGGTATAAAAGAGTTCTTGTCATATGGTGAAAAACAAAAAATTATTGTAATTCCTGGTATAGAAATTTCAATTAGGCATGAACCAATTAGAGAATTAATAGATATTCACATTATTGGCTTAAATATTGATTATTCCTCTATTAGACTAATCAATTTAATTAATGATCAAATTAATGGAAGATTAGAACAAAAAAAAGCAATTTGTAAACGATTGAGAGATGAGTTTGATTATAATATCTCTTTTAAAGAAGTAAAAGCAATAGCAGGCAATAAGGTTGTAGGACGCCCCCATATAGTCGAAGTTATGATGAAAAACAATCCTGAAAAAATTAAAGGAAAATCGAAAAATGATCTATTTCACATGATTAGTATTGGGGGTACAGCTTTCGTAGATAGAGAAGTAGAATTAAATTTAGAGGAATCAATTGAATTAATTGAATCAACGGGAGGTATTCCTATTTTGGCGCATCCTGGAATTTATATAACTCAAGATAGAAAAAAATTTATATCCATGTGTATTAACGCAGGAATTAAAGGTATAGAAGTCGAATATACTTACGCAAAAAATAGACCTTTTTATGGAACAGATAAAGCAAATTGGGCTCAAAAATATTTTCCGGAATACTTTAGAAGAATAGCAGAGATTAATCACCTTGTTAAATCAGGAGGATCTGATTTTCACGGAGGAAAAAAAGGAATAGAAATCGGAGAAGCTAAAGTTCCTGATGAGTACTTAAAGAACTTTATTTGAATATTTAGGTGATAAATTCTTTGCAAATATAGAGTGTAAATAAACCTAATTATTTCTTAAGTTAAATAAGTAGCATTTACTATAAATATTATCAATAGTGGTGTCATGAATAATGATAAATAAAGATCTTTCTAAATTTCTCAAAAAAAAATTAACCTGTTTACATAATAAGAATAAAATCTCTCTCTACCTAATTATCAAAAAGTTTTTGTAATTCTTGAATTTGGACATCAACTTTCTGAATTAATTCACTAATCTTTAACTTTTTTTCATCCAATTCTTCTTTTGTTATTTCACCAGTAAGTTCTTTCATATCAAAATCAAGAGACATCTTTGTTAAATTTGCCTTTTTGATTTTTAGATCTAATAATGTCTTTTTCAAACTATCTTTTTGTTCATCTTTCATTACTGGAGTTACTTGCTTTGTTTCAATAATCTTTGTTGATACTTCTTTTCCAACGGAAGTTATTTCTTTTATTGGTATTTTAGTTTTTACAGAATCTAATGGCTTTTCTAAAACATCTGGTGTTCTAGGTGGAGGGGGTGTCACTTTTTGATGTTTTTCCATTAATTTAATTGGTGAAACAGGAGATAAAATTTTAGGTTTTTCAGTAGATTTTTCTACACCTAAAGATGAGATTTTTAATTTCGATTTAACATCTTCTGGAACAATTTCTACGGATTTTGGTCTTGATTTTACCATAAAATCTTCTGGGTTTAACTTTAAACTAATTTTTTCTTTAGGAGAAACAGATTCTTCAGATGGTTTTATCTCTTCAGTAACTTTTATAGCTGGTTTAGGAACTTTTTCAGTGGTATCTAATTTTGATACTTCTGAAGATGCAACCTTCTCATGTTCTTCTATAGGTTTTTTAATTTTAATATCATCTTGAGGTGGTAGTTTTGGTGGTTCTGGTTTTTCTAATTCTTTTTGAACAATGATTTTTTCTGGTTCTTCTTTAGTTATGGGGGAAGCTGGTGTAGGTGGTGGTGCACCAACCTTTTTAAGCATTTCTTTTATTTTTTGTGATTTTTCAAAAAATTCTCGTCCCAATGAGTCATCTCCCAAATCAATACATAAATCACTAATTTTATCAAATAAAAAAGCAGCCTTACTAAAATCAGCACCTTTAATAGCATTTACTGCTTCTTCAGTTAACTTATCCCTCTCAAGTAATGGTTTCAAAAGTGGAGAAACTTCTGCACTCATTTCTAAAACATCTGCAATGATTTGTATCATTTTATCACGATTTTGGGGATCTAATGCAATCATAGAGTATGCTTTTAAACCTAATACCTTTTCAATTTGAACAGGATTCATCGCATTTTTTAAGTCTTGCTTATTACCAATTACCGCTGATTGTGCATTAGGGGCTTGTTCTTTTATTAATTCTAAAAAATATTTACTTTTTTCAACATTTTCTAATGTAGAATCAGTAATCAAAAGAACAGCATCACTTCCCTTTATAAAATTATTCCATAAATAACTAAATTGTTCTTGTCCAGCGAAATCCCATAAATGAAAGTGTAATTTACCAATTCT
>JBHLQA010000423.1:0-3402 GCA_048885285.1 Candidatus Odinarchaeota archaeon | reverse complement strand
AAATTAAATACTTTTGATGCTCTCCCTTATGATTTACTTATTTTTGGAATGTCAACATATGGAAATTCTCCACCAAAAGTTTTTGATGAAATTATAATTAGATGAAAAATCTTAGTGGAAAAAGAACAATCATTTTTAACACAGCACGCATAACTGGTTTAAAATCACTTAATTATATGAAAGTAAAACTTGAAGAAGTTAGTGCCCAAGTAATTGATCAATCGAGATTTAGGAAATTATTATGGATTGGTACGAAAAATGCTATTGAATTTGGTAAACAAATTAATGAAAGATTAGAGTAAATAATTATAAGCAAAATTTAAATTATAATAAGCGATATTTTAAACTTTCTAAATCCTTTCTTAAATAAAACTGAATCTATGTGAAGGATGTTTATTTATATCTCCTATAATATCATTCTTTAGATCATAGGAGCAATTTGGACATTTTTTATCATCAGTCACTTCAATAGTTTTAAATGTATAACCCCTTCTTCCAATTAAGAGAGAATTACAGTTTGGACAGTATGTATTTCCTCCCTTTTCATGACTTATATTTCCGACATAAGGAAAATATAAACCTGATTCTTTAGCAATATTATAGGCAATATTTAATGTTTCGTAAGGAGTGCGTTTCATTGAAGGCATTTTAAAATCAGGATGGTAAGCTGAGAAATGAGTAGGTGTATCTTTTCCTAAATTTTCCACGATCCAAACACAGAGTTTTTTAATATCTTCCTTACTATCATTTAAATCAGGGATGATTAAATTAGTAATTTCGATGTGAATTCCATTCGATTTAAACCTCTTTGCAGTATCTAAAACAGGTTGAACAGATTTAACTCCGCATATTTTTTTATAAAATTCATCAGACATCGCTTTAATATCAATATTTGCAGCATCAATTCCTATTTCAATCAACTCTTTCGTAGCTTCTGGAGTTGAATATCCGTTTGTCACTAATATAGATTTAATTTTATGCTTTTTTAGAAGAGGAACTGTATCTATAATCCATTCATGCCATATTAATGGCTCATTATAAGTATAAGCGATAGTTTTTGCTCCACTCTTTATTATTTTCTTTTCTAATTGCTCAGGAGTCATTTCGATTAACGACATTCCACGATCTTCATAACCTTGAATATTATAAAATCCATTTTTTCCATTGTCTGTTGGATTTGCCTGCGATATATTCCAATTTTGGCAATTTTGACATTTAAAAGAACAACCAATTGAAGCAATGGAATATGCAGTGGCACCCGGCCAGAAATTATACAGTGGTTTCTTTTCAATTGGATCTAAACTTCCAGAAGAAATAAGTGATCCATAAATAAGAGTGAAAAGCTCTCCTTGAAAATTTTTTCTTGTTCTACATATTCCTATTTTACCAGGTAAGATCGTACATTCATTAGCGCATACATGACATTTCACTTTATTATCTTCAAGTTTATCAAATAATCTTGCTTTTAATTTCATATAGTTAACCTTTTTTATATAATAATTTACATATTTTATCTCTAAATATATAATAGATATGAAATTTTATATTTCTTATAGATACAAATCATATCTTTCAAAAAAAGTGGAATAGAAATGTCAAGATTAGAAAAAGCAATCTCAAATTTTGAGGATAATTGCAATTGTGCTCAATCAGTATTGAGTTCTTTTAGCACTGATTTTGGATTAAATAAAGAGACGGCATTAAGAATTGCTACGGGTTTTGGAGGTGGAATGGCTCGTTTTGGTCGAACGTGTGGTGCTGTAAGTGGTGCCTATATGGTTATAGGATTAAGATATGGAATGGGATCAAATGAAGAAGTTGAAATGAAAGAAAAAACATATGAAGTTATACAAGAATTTTCCAAACGATTTCAAAAATTGCATGGTTCTGAACTTTGTAAAGAATTAATCGGTTGTGATCTTAGCACATCTGAAGGCAGAGAATATTTTTCTCAAAATGAGTTATCAAAAAAAAAATGTTTCCATTATATTAAAAATGCAGTAGAGATTTTGGAGGAATTATTATAAGAGGGATATCGAAATAAAATAATTTTCAAGTAAAAATATCTATGATAGAGAATGAAACAGAACCTACAAAAGAGGAATTAATTAAAATATTAGATGAAAAATTGGAATCTTTACAAATATTAAAAGAAATTGGTAAAGATACTAATTACTTTCAAGAATTAAGTGATATTGCTTTAATCCAACTTCAATTAGGAAATTTTGTAGAGTCAGAAAAAAATTTTATTATTTGTTTGAACCATTTCAAAAAACAAAAAGATAGATTAGGACAAGCTTCAGTTTATGGGATTTTGGCTACTTTATATTTTAAAAAAGATAATTATCAGAAAGCTATAGAATTCTATGAAAAGGCTTATGATATTTATAAAAATTTAAATCAAATTGAAGAGCAAATCATGTGTTTAAAAGGAATTGGAAATACATATATAAAATTAAATCAATTTGATGAAGCATGTAATATATTGCTGGATTGTAGCACATTTTGTTCACAAAACAATGATGTTTATAATTTATTGGATTGTTTGGGGAATTTAATCTATATAAATGAAAAAAATCAAAAATGGGATGTCTTATTTGAATTATATAAAAAAACTCTAAAAGCCTTTAAAGAAATCAAGGATTATAAAGGAATTATAACATCCTATTTTAATTTAGGAATTTTACGAAAGAAAAATGATGATTTTGAAGAATCTCTCAGATATTTTAAAAAAGGTACTAATGTAGCGATTGATGCGAATTATGTAGAACAAATTATAAAAGGGCTTGGTTATATTGGTGAGATTTTCTTTTATCTTGGAAAACTAAAAGAAGCAAAAAACCAATTCATAAAAGCATTGCACATTGCTAAGCAATTTAATGCCAGAAATGCTATAATTCAAATCAGAATTCTTTTACAATCTCTTGGATTACAAGATAGAGATATAACAGAAGAATTAAAAAAGATAGAAAAAAATAGAGAATTATCTAATATAAAAAAGTAAATATTATTTTTTCTACTATAACCTATTTAAACTTTAGAATTTTGATGATTCTTATAATCTTCTTTATTGGCATTTCTTAAAGCTTTTGCACCACATTTATCGCAGTATTCATTAAGCGTATGGGCAAATTCTCCACATTCATTGCAAATGAATTTAAAAGTTTTTTTAAATAATTTAGCATCCAATGTTATTCACTTTTTACAAAATCGAAATTTTTCAATAAAGAAAATTTTAATCCATTTAATTATTTTTGATAAATCTAAAAAAGTGTCAAGGTATCTTGATAAATAGATAAAATTATAACTAATAATAAATCACACAGTTTTAATCCCATAAAATGTAAAAAAAGAAAAAAAATATATTAATTAAAGTAAAATAAATTATACAGTGATTTCTTC
>JBHLQA010000422.1:0-3406 GCA_048885285.1 Candidatus Odinarchaeota archaeon | reverse complement strand
CTTTTTATAGAATTCCGAGTTATTTTTGTATTTCAGATCTTATTCTAATTTGATTTGGTTTTATTATTATTTTTCCTATAGATTCTTCTATTGAATAGCTTTTTAAAAATTTCTCAAACATTCCTTTTACTACATTCTTACCTTGTTCTTTAGATCTCAATATAATAATTCCATAATAATTGTCGATAGGATTAATAAAATCTGAGTTTAATGTTATCAAAATTCTTTTTTCTTCATAACATTTCAAATTTAAATTTTTATCATCAATACCAGAAATATTTTCATGAAAAATAGAATCTACTACATGTGGTCCAATATTTTCAATAACCTTTTTTAAAATCCAAGGTACATTTTCATCTAATTTGAATTTCACTTTATAATCCCTGATTTTCAGCCAATGGTAGAATTTCTTCTCTTGCAAGCATAGCTCCGTATTGAAGAGCTGCTTGAATATGTTCTTTTTTTAATGATGGATAATTTTCTAGGATTTCATCATCTGACATGCCTTCAGCTATACAATCCAAAATTATAGAAACAAATACTCTAGTACCCTTAATACAAGCTTTCCCATGACATACTTTTGGATCAAATGTAATATAATCTTTCCAAATCATTATACTCACTATGATCATAGACAGATTTAAGATATATATTTTTTTTTATTCTTTTTCTCACATTCTTGATTTCAGTTTTTTCTATATAAGAATTATTAATATTCAATAATAAAATCAAGAAATCTATTATTTTTTTCTCAATAATATAGCATAAAATGAGTAAATTGTTCTCAATAATAAAAATAAAAAATAATAATTTATTCTTATACTTGAATAATTTCTTTTGATTCTTGTTCAGTCTTAAGATCTAATAGTTTTAATATTTCAACACCAAAAATGTTTGATAAGATTTTATTCATCTCAGGTCCTCCCATATAACCCTGACATCCTAAATGAAGTTCATGAAAATGTTCCCCTAATTTAGTCTCAACCTCTTTTATAAAATTAATAACTTTTTCTTCTAAGGATTGGGATGGTGTATCATTTAATAAAAATACTACTTTAAATTCTCCATTTGTAAAGAGCCCTCCCGATAAATATCCATCTCTAAATTTAATAGATAATATTTCACCTACGTTCAATGCTTCAGCAGCAATGTGATCTAATGCAGTAAGAAAACCAGATAATATTGTATTATCAACATCTTCAGTTGTAAAACTAAGCTCATACATATTTTGACCACTCTCTCGATGCTGTATTAATAATTTTTCTATCATTTCGATATCTGGATCTATAATAAATGGTTTAGTCAAGAAATTAAAAATGTCTTCACGTGTATTTTTTAGTATTTTAAAGAGTTTTTTAGGTTTATTTCCATGTTCAGGTCCAGTTGGCTCTTCCCAGCTAGGATCATTTATCAATTTTGTGGCTGATCGTCCAGTATTCCTCATAATTCCAACTTGTGCTCCAAATACTATAGCAGCATGGAATTCAAAAGCAGCAATGCTTCCACCATTAATACCAATAAGTTTAACTCTATTTGGATCGATCCCTGATTTCATTATATCATACCAATATTGGATTGATTCCATTACAGTAAAATCTTTTCCTTTTGTTTGATGAATTGCAGTGTATCTTCTATCAACTATAACATCTGATGGCATTTTCTTTGGTGTGTATCCAACAGATTTGATTTTATCTCCATATTCTTCCTGGATATCTCCTACCATAGCACATATTCCCGCTTTAGTTCCACCCGAGATAATTGTACCTTCGAAATCACTAAATGCCTTAGTAACACTATTTTTAATGAATTGTAGACTTCGTTCTATACTAACATCAGTTCCTCCTGCTATTATTACAATAGAATCATCAGTATATTTTTGTTTTTGTTTAAATTTTGAATCTAAATATTTTATTGAATCTGTTATTAGTTTATCTGTTTTTTCCTTAATATTTGGATGAAAAATTATCCCTAAATATAGAATTTGTTTCACAAATTCAATTCCTTCTATTTGTCTTTCTTGAGATAATTTCAATGTATTCAATGTATTAATAGTAGTTTCAACCATCCAGAGATCAGAACTGCATCTTATAGCTTTCAAGTAGTAATCTAACGCATCTTTTATATTTCCTAATAATAGATTAAAGAGACCTAAATCAAAATATGCCCATGGCATATCAACCATAACTCTTGCCTGTGTTAATCTTCTTTCTATCCCTTTATGAATCATCTCTCTGTGTTTATCAATCTGAGACATATCCCCTGTTTGTTGAATTAATAATACCAAATAATTCCCTAAGGGATAAGGATCACCAGGATCAACTTTTAAAGCTTCCATATATGATTCCAATGCTTTATCAAATTTTCTTTGCTGTTTATACATACCTCCTAAAGAAGCCCAAGCATCAGAATCGAATGGATTAATTTGAAGTGATTGCTTTAAATAAGAACGTCCTTGTATAAATTCTTGACTTTCAGGTATTTTTTTATATTTTTTATGAAACGAAACTCCAATATCTCGTAATATTTCTGCTATTTCTGGATCTGAAGCTTTTTTATAACTCTCACTTTTAATAATCTCATTTAAAATCTCTATACTTTTATCCATATCGTTTATAAACATTGCTAATTTTGCGATTCTATAACCAACTTGATAATTACTCTTGTCTGCTTCATAAACTAACATTAATCTGTCAATTTCAGATTTAATTTTTTCATTGGACATGTAAGCGCCATATACAGATTCATAATGCTGCATTTTGTCAACTAACTCGTTTAAAGCATTATCCTCGATTGATAATAGTGATCTAACACGAGTTAATTCTTGTTCATACAGCTTTGGAACTTCAAATTCATATTGGTTAAAAATTTTGTATTGATTCGCTGCCCAGCCATGGCTAATATAAGTCCCAATTTGAACTTCTGACTTAAAATTAAAAAAACTATCTTGTATATCTAAATTTAATCTATCATAGAGCTTTAAACCGGGATCAAGCTGAATAGTATATATTCGGTAATGCTCTGGATATTGATTTTCTTTGATTTTTTTAAAACCATCACTAGTACTACCAATACTAATTAGAAAAATATCTCTTATAGCTTGAATGACAGCATCCATCTCATTAACATTTGGTAAAATTATTCGAACTCCACATAAATCATTTATTTCTGCAATAGGATCAGAATATTTTACATCAGGAGTCAATAATTTATTGGCAAAACTAGAAATTGTCTTTACTCTGTTTTGAATAATATATTCTGAAGAACACCCTTGTACGATATTTTCAAGGATTGTTTCTATAATTTTGGAGTAATCTTCATAGAGAGGGCGTAATTCTTTATATCTGTTAATTTGTTCTTCATAAAATTTACGTTGTTCTATTTCCATAGTTCTTTTTTCACTCAAATT
>JBHLQA010000421.1:0-3417 GCA_048885285.1 Candidatus Odinarchaeota archaeon | reverse complement strand
TTTATCTATTATAGGTAATCTTGAAAAATATTTGAATTTGAATAATAATAAAATAGAAATTTCTGAATTTTTATTGTAATATTAAATATAATTGAATAATTCTCTTTTTAGAGGCGAATTTTACTATAACATACTCTTTAAAAGAACCTGGAATTTCTTATGATTTTTGCTCTGATAATTTAAAAGAATGTATTAAAAGAAACAAATTTTATAATCAAATTAGAGAAAATATTTTAAGAAGAAAATTCAATAAATATTTTAAAAGTAAGTATGAAAAAGAAAACAGTAAATAATAATTATAGGTAATATAATTAATATAATTAAAAGATTTACAAATGCATTATTATATGCTTTAATTTAAATCAAAATATTCATTTACAAGAGTATAAAATCTTTTTAATGCTTCTTCTCCATGATCGGTTGTGTGATATTTTGTAATATCATCCTTATTTAGTTGTTCAATAAGATTTCGAGATAAGAGAAATTGAAGAGTTTCTTTTATTGAACTCGTCTTTAAACGAGTTTCTCGTAATAACCAAGTTTGAGTTCTTTTTTCCCTTAAACACAATTCTAATACTTCTGCCCAGATTTCGAACTTACTGCGTCTTGAAAAACTCATTTAGAAATCACCAAAATAATAATTAAGGGAGTTCCTCTGTGTTAAAAAGATTTGAATTTTCTGAAGAGAATTGTTCAACATTTTGCGCCCATTCTTCTAATTTAGGAAAGAGTTGTTCCCATTTCTCGACCTCATTTCTTATTTTAAATGAAGTACCTAAATTCATTAACCAAAAACCTACCATTGCCAAAAATAACATTGACAAACAGAAAAGTAGGAGAGGGTTTGTAATTTCGGCACCCAAAAGGCGTGAAAATAAAAAAATTCCATAAAAACCCGAAAAGAAATTAAGGAATAAGAAAATCCTTACTAATTTACTCAAGCTTGTTTTTTCTTTTGCATAACGATTGAAAAATATATAAAAATTTGTAATATATGGGACAATTCCTTTATAAAGAGCAGCTTTTGTTTCTTCTTTACCTTTCGCTTGTTTTAGGGACCGATTTCCTTTGATTATAAAAAGACTTAAAATATAAATCTGATATCCTATTTGAATGATTAGTATAACAAGGATTACAGTCATTAATATATCTACTACTATTCCAAATAAACCATATCGTTGAGATAGGGTCATTATTATCTGTCCTGTAATCAAAAGATATGTCCATAGAATCATAAAAGCTATCGAAAATAAGAATAATAAAATTAGCGAGGAAAAATGAATTTTAAATAATCTATTAATTTTTTTTAATCTTTTATATAATGTTTTTTGGCTTTGAATTAATCCGTTTTTATCATTTTTATTTTTATCCATATTTACACCAGAAAAGTTATTATTATATAAATGGGCGCAATGATATTTAAGTATATAAGGGCAAATCGTGGCTAGGAACCTATGGTCTTCAGTTATATCATCGATTTTGATGTACTTAAAAAAGCTGGACCTGATTTTTAGTGGTGAATTAAATATTGAATATCGTGCTGATTATGTTCACGTAACTGCTGAAGAAATTCCTAATGCTAAACTAATTCTTTATGAAGGATATAGATATGCTCTCATGATGAGAAATCGAAAGCAAGTAGAAAAAAATATAATATCTTTCCTATAAAAAAAAAAATGGATTTTAATATCATTTGTTAATACTTTTTCTTAGCTTCCTGATTGTAATAGTAAAACTAATGAAAATTATACTCAAGAACAATATCAAATCAAAGCCAAATATCTTTTGACCATTTTCATCACCATTTTCATCACCGTTTTCATCACCATTTTCATCTGGTGTGGATTCTGGAAATATTTCAAGATTTATTTTTCCAAGGAACATATCATATCCATTTAGACTAGAATTACCAATTAAACCTGCTACATAAATATTATCTGATGTATCTGCTTTTATGCTAACACCTGCAGTTTCAGGAGGACCTGTTATTATCTGTTCTAAAATATAATCTCCAGAATTATTATAATTTAATAATAATAAATCAGCATCCTGAGAAGTGTAATTAGCTATATAACCCGTAATATAAATATAATCTTTGGAATCTATTGTAATACTATTTCCAAGTCCAATTTCAAGAGCTTTCCATGTTTTATTCCATTTATAATTTCCATTATTATCAAAACATGCCATTATAACATCCCTAGTTCCTGAATTTGTATTATTAAACGTTCCTACAGCAAATAATTCATTTAATGAATTTAAAGCAATTCCAGAACCCCATACATTAAGAGAATTATCCCATGTAGTATTCCATTGAAAATTTCCATTCTGATCATAACAAAATAAAAACATGTTATTTGTTCCTTGACTATAATTTGACACTGTACCAATAAAATAAAGATTATCAGATGAGTCCAAAACAATGTCTACACCTGTTTTAGGTATTTTTCCCTCCAATGTTTTATTCCACAGATAATCACCTGCGCTATTAAATTTTACTACAAGCAAGTTATCAACATCACCAAAAGTATTTCCAACAACATATACATTATCTGAATTATCTATAGTTAAATCCCAAGCTACCTCAGAATCTAATCCTCCCCATGTTAGATTCCATTGGTGATATCCCGAATTATTATATTTTACTAAAGTAAAATTATAATCACTTGTAGCATCATTAAAGTTCCCTGCAATAAAATAAATATTATCTTGAGAATCTATTGCTACCCCCGTTCCAATTTCTAACTGATCTGTAGGCCATGCAATATGAAATTGAAGATGCCCTGAAGCATTATACTTTAAAATATTAATTTTTTCATCTCCACCTGCAGTATATCCATATCCTGCAACATAGATATTATTAGAAGAATCAAAAGCAATACCCATATCAAATCCACTAGATGCATTATCCCATATTTGATTCCATTCAAAGACTTCTGTCATATTTGCCGATTGTTTTGGATTAAAATCAAGATTATCTAACTCGGGTAAATTATCAATATCAATTATAGTATTTCTTAATAAAGTAAAGCTAAGAGTAAAAAAAGAGAAGACTAGTATAATCTGAAAGTAAATTATTTTTTTCATAAAATCACGAGTTAATTTGAATTCTATAAAAATTATGTTGTTTCTACTTAAAGAAAAATTAAATTTAAAATATTTCATTTAAATGTTAATAAAAAATACAGATTTGTCAGAAAGATGCTAACCACCCTGAATTTTTTCTAAAACAGCATCTTCTATTAATGTTGAGTTTTCGAAATTTCTTACTATAAATGTTAGACTAGCTTTTTTTATATCCTCTCTGTTTTCAAGTTTTCGATACATATTATAAATATCTTTCATGTTTTTTCCATAAATAAATAATACAATTGAAGGAGATACTGAACCGGCATTTCTCCAATATTTAATTGAACG
>JBHLQA010000420.1:0-3419 GCA_048885285.1 Candidatus Odinarchaeota archaeon | reverse complement strand
TTTTCTTAACAATCTCAAAGAAACACTTGGAGCGATAAATAAGTTAATAGATAATAATGTCAACATCGTAAATACTAAAAGAATTAGACGATGTAACAATATAAAATCTTCAAACCGCTCTAAGATTAATTTCATTTGGAGAGCCTTGAAGTATCTTGAAGAAGAGGGAATATTAATCCCAAATGGAATAACAAACCCTAAAACATATAAGATAACGACTAATCAAAAGATTGATATTAGCGAAATACTTTCCCAAATTGAGAAGAATAAAAAAAATCAACCTTAGTTTAGATTCAAATCTTCTAAATATTCATTTAATTTAATTTTAGATTCCTTATCATCTGGATTATTGATTAATCGTTTTTGATAAAATATAATGTTTGGATATTTTAATTCCAATTTATTAAAAATTCTTATCCATTTGTTAAAGTTATTAAGAAGTTCCTGAATTTCAGGATCTTCTTCTAAAGATAAAATTTCTTCTTTTTCTTCTTTTGAAAGACCTGTTTTATATTTTTTTATACTAATCCCTTGATCTCTTAGCAATCTTTTATTAGTTTTTCTAATAAAAGCTTCTAAACTACTTCTCCAATTTACATGTTTTTCAATAATTTTATCTAAAATATCTTGAATGATTTTTATCTCTTGTGGGAAGATAGTCTCTTGTTCCTTAGTAAGGATTTTTTTAATTCTCTGAAATTCTGTTTCAAACTTTTTAATATAATTTTTAGCCATCTTTTCGACTTCAAATAGAACGATATTATAATCTTTAGCAAAAATTACATCATTACTAGAAAAAGTAAGAGATTCTTCATCAAAAGTACCTTTTAAACTCTTATTTTTTTTTAATTCATCGAAAATTTCCTTCATAAATTCAATCTCTGTTTGATTTAATTCCTTATCATAAAGTAAATCATGAAAAGAAAAGAGAAAACTATTTTCCAACATCAAATTACGAATTCCACGTTTGGTATAAAAAAGAATTTCTCCATCAATTTCATGAAAAATTCCCATTAATTTTCCATCTGCTATTAAATCGTGAATTAATCCCTTAACTAAATTTGAAGTGATATCATAGGTACCTAATGATATATATTCGCTAGATTTAGATTTATCTATCATCATATGTTTTATCTCATTCTTAGCATCTTCAATTTTCTGTGGATTAAAAATTAATTGATCTGCCTTTTTAAAATAAGAAATACCTAACCTATCAATAAATTTCAGAAACACTTCTGGTTCCATTCCAGTTTTTTCCATATAGTCATTAATGTTTATTTTATCTTTTTGTTTTATTTCATCCCCAATCGATTGTAAATTTTCATCAATTTTCGTTAAAATGTGCTTTTTATCAATATTTAATTCCCTAGATATTTTGTCAATTTGCTTTATTTTTTTCTCTTTATCAGAAATCGTTGATAGTTCATTAATTTTATCATTAATATATTTAGAATAGTAAAAGATCTCTTTCTTATTGTCCCAAATACCACTTCTATAATCGACAAATTGATCAAATACATCTAAAAGTAAAATTTCTCCAATATTTAACTTATCTGATATTTTAGAAATGTCAAAATACCCAATAATTTTTGAATTTTGAACTTCGTTTTTTATTTTTTGAGTTCCTAAATTAGTTAACCATTGTGTACCTTTACGAAAATTTGATAAATATTCTCTTGGTAAGTTTTTTATTATTCTTATGAAGTCTTCATCATTTAAAATTTGACGATATGGCTTTAAATCTACAATACTACCTTTAGCTGCATCTGAATTAATTTGATTTTGAATTTTTTTTAATGAAATAATTGTTTCTTGATCTACACATCTCAAGAATACGTCTTTCATAGATTTTGAGAGATTCTTAATTATTCTATTAGTGAAATCTTGAGGTAAGAAATTGAATTTGCCTAAATTGATAGAACTATTTAATTGCAATTCTTCCATAAATTGTGAATTAAGGTAGTCATATGGATAAAAGAATCCAATATTAGAATAATATCCTTTAATGATTTTTAATTTAATTAAAGTTTTTATAAATAATTTTAATTCTGAATCACCCTCAATAATTTGAGAAAATGTGGAATATATTTTTTTGTTCGATATTTTCTCATTCCGTTCGAAAAACGTTTTTAATTTGTCTTTTTCTAGTTCATATAGATAAATTACATTCTCTCTTGTCCTTATATAAAAATATACTTTTTTATTCTTTAGTGGAGATTTAGAAATTTTTTTAATATATTCTTTAAGGCTTATTCCTGATTCCTTAGAGATTGAAGTAAAATTGTGTTTCTTCATCAAAAAGTAGTTATTTAATATTTTTTTTATTTCCTTGCTTTCATAGTTCTCAAGATCAATATTTTTATACAAAGGATAAAATTTTTTCAACAATTCAATTACTTTTATATAAATTTTTGATGTTTTTTTATCTTCAAATGAAGTAATTAAGGATTCTAAAATTAACTTAAAATTATATAGTTGATCAAATTCCATATCATCACTAGAATCAAGAAAATTTAGCAAGGAAAGGATATTTTCATCTTTATTTTCTGTTAGTAGACTTTTTAGAATAATATCTAGATTAACCTTTATCAGGTTTGGATTTTTTTCAAATAATTCCTGTAAAAAATAATGTACATTATTTCTAATATCTTCGGATTTATCTTGAAGAAATTTAATAAATTCATGAAAATACTTATTAAAATATTTTGAATTTGTAAGCATCGCAAATCCAATAATGATTATTGAATTAATTTTTAATTTTTTCTTTTCTGAATGAAGAAAAACCTCAATTTTTTGGATTAATGATTCAGGAATACTTTCTATTTTATTTTCTGCTAGAATTGAAAGAATATAAGTAATTGGGATTAAATAATTATTATCCTCCAATAAGTTTTCTAGCTCATTTATTACTTTTGAGATTTTTTGAACTTTATTTTTGTTTAAATGTTTATTCAGTTTTTCTACTTTATTAAGGATCAAATTATCCTTAAAATCTTCAAGATTAAACATCGCTAAAGTAAAAGAGGTTTTAATCCAATAAGAATTTTTTGAAATCTTTAATTTCTAAAATCTTTTTAATATCTTGGAGCAGTAATGTTGGATCAGAATTTTCTAATCCTTTATTTGTACCATGTCCCGAAAGTAAAGCAATACTCTTAATCTGAGCATTCTTAGCACACTCAATATCAGCTGGAAGATCACCAACATAATATACATTTTCTTTCTTTATTGAATAATTATAATTTTTCTTAATTTTTTTCAAAGCTATAATTATAGGATATGGACTAGGTTTTCTAAAAGGTGTATCATCACGTGTAACATAAAAAGAAAAAAAATTATCTAACTTTAATTTCTGGCGAAAGAAATCTAATCTTCTCTTACTAGTGTTAGATACTATACCTAGGACAAAATTATTCCTT